>JASHQW010000372.1 GCA_030038875.1 Gammaproteobacteria bacterium
GGCTCGAGTCCGCGGCGCGCGCCACCCCCGCGCCGCCGGCGCTCCGGCTCGATGCCAGCGGCTTCGACCTCATCGCGGAGATGAAGCTCCGCTCGCCGGCCGCGGGCGTTCTGTGGGGTGCGGGCGAGGACCTCGGGGCGCGCGTCTCGGCTTACGCGCGCGCCGGTGCGGCCGCGGTCTCGGTGCTCACGGAGCCGAGCCGCTTCGACGGGTCGCTCGCCCACCTCAGCACCGCGGCGCAGGTCCTCACCCCGATGGGCGTGCCGGCGATGCGCAAGGACTTCCTCGTCGACCCGTACCAGGTATTCGAGGCGCGCGCCGCGGGCGCCGGCGGGGTGCTGGTGATCCTGCGCATGCTGCCGAAGGAGGACACCCGCACGCTCATCGAGTGCGCGAGCGCGCTCGGGCTCTTCGTGCTGCTCGAGGCCTTCGACGCGCCCGACATCGCGCTGATGCACGAGCTCATCGAGACGCATCGGGAGCCAAGCCCGCTGCTCGCCGGGCTTAACTGCCGTGACCTCGCCACCCTCGAGGTGGTGCCGGCGCGGCTCCTCGAGCTCGCGCCGCTCCTGCCCGTGAAGGTGCCGCGGGTCGCCGAGAGCGGCGTCGGCACGGCGGCCGATGCGCGCGCCGTCGCCGCCGCGGGCTACTCGCTCGCGCTCGTCGGCAGCGCGCTCATGCGGGGCGAGGATCCGGCGGGGCTCACCGCCTCGCTGCTCAGCGCCGGGCGCGCGGCACGCGCGGCGCGGTAACCCGGGGGCCTGGTCCGATGTGGATCAAGATCTGCGGCATGACCACTCCCGACGCGATCGCGACCGCGCTCGAGGCCGGCGCGGATGCGATCGGCTTTGTCTTTGCTCCATCGCCGCGCCAGCTGACCCCGGAGGCGGCGGCGCAGCTCGCGCGCCCGGCGCGCGGCCGGGCACGCTGCGTGGCGGTGACCCGCCATCCCGCGCAGCCCGCGCTCGATGAGATGCTGCGCGTATTCAGGCCCGATGTGCTGCAGACGGATGAAGACGATCTGGCGGCGCTCAAGCTTCCGGGCTCGCTCGAGCGGCTGCCCGTGGTGCGCAGCGGGGAGCGGACGACGGCGCTGCCGCCGCGCATTCTCTTCGAGGGGCCCTCGAGCGGCAGCGGCACGGCGAGCGACTGGAGCGCGGCGCGCCGCCTCGCGCGGCGCACGCAGCTGGTGCTCGCCGGCGGGCTCGACTCCGGCAATGTCGCCGGGGCGCTCGCCGCGGTTCATCCCTTCGGCGTCGACGTGTCGAGCGGCGTCGAGGCGCGTCCCGGGGTGAAGAGCCCGCTCAAGATCCTGCAGTTCATCGCCGCGGCGCGCGCCGCGCCCACGACAGCGAGTGAGGACCCGCCATGAGTGTCGCCGCCCTGCCGGAAACCCAAGGCCTGCTCGAGGCGCTGATCGCAGGCCAACTTCCCGATGCGCGCGGCCGCTTCGGCCCCTTCGGCGGACGTTACGTCCCCGAGACGCTCATCCCGCCGCTCGAGCGCCTCGCGCGCGGGGTGCGCGAGCATCTGCACGCGCGCGAGTTTCAGGCGGAGCTCGCCGCGCAGCTCACCTCCTGGGTCGGGCGCCCGACGGCGCTCACCCACGCGGCGCGCCTCTCGGGGCGCTGGGGCGCGCAGCTGTGGCTCAAGCGCGAGGACCTCGCCCACACGGGAGCCCACAAGATCAACAACGCCATCGGGCAGGCGCTGCTCGCGCGCCGGCTCGGGGCGCGGCGCATCGTCGCGGAGACCGGCGCGGGGCAGCACGGCGTGGCGAGCGCCGCCGCCTGCGCGCGCCTGGGCCTCCCCTGCACCGTGTACATGGGGGCCGTCGACATGGAGCGCCAGGCGCCGAACGTCGGCCGCATGCGCCTGCTCGGCGCGACCGTCGTGCCGGTCACGAGCGGCGACCGGACGCTGCGCGCGGCGATCGACGAGGCGCTGCGCGACTGGGTATCGGATCCGCTCGGTACCTACTACCTCCTCGGCTCGGTCGTCGGACCCCATCCCTATCCCTACCTGGTGCGGGAGCTCCAGGCCGTGATCGGGCGCGAGGCGCGCGCGCAGATGCTCGCGGCCACGGGGCGGCTGCCGGATGCGGTGATTGCGTGCGTCGGCGGCGGCTCGAACTCGATTGGTGCCTTCCATGCGTTCCTCGCGGATGGCGCCGTCGAGATCATCGGCGTCGAGGCCGGCGGCCGCTCGCCTAAGCTCGGCGACAACGCGGCCACGGTCGCCTACGGGCGGCCCGGGGTGCTGCACGGCACCTATTCGATGCTGCTGCAGGATGCCGACGGCCAGGTCCAGGAGACGCACTCGGTCTCCGCGGGGCTCGACTACCCGGGCGTCGGGCCCGAGCATGCGCTGCTCGCGGCGATCGGCCGGGTGCGCTATGAGACGGCGAGCGATGCGGAGTCGCTCGCCGGGGTGCGGGCACTGAGTGAGTACGAAGGCATCCTGCCGGCGATCGAGAGCGCGCACGCGCTTGCGGCTGCCGAGCGCTGGGCGCGCGCGCACCCGGGCGGCACGGTGCTCGTGTGCCTCTCCGGACGCGGCGACAAGGACATGCCGACACTGCAGCAAACGCTGCTCGCCGCGCCAGCATCATGAAAGCCCACGAGCGCATCACGAGCGCCATCCGGGGCGCCGCCGCGGGCGGCGAGCCCGCGCTGGTCGCGTATCTCACCGCCGGCTTCCCGCAGCGCGCGGATTTTGCCGCCCACCTCGAGGCAATCGCGGGCGCGGCGGACGTGGTCGAGATCGGCGTGCCGTTCACCGATCCGATGGCCGACGGCGTCACCATTCAGCGGGCGAGCCTCGCGGCGCTCGCGCAGGGGGTGACGCTCAAGTGGATTCTGGCCGAGGTGGCGCGGCTCGAGGATCTGCGCACGCCGCTGCTCCTCATGAGCTATCTCAACCCGCTGCTGGCCTTCGGCGTGAGCGAGCTCGCCGAGAGCGCCGCGCGCGCCGGGATCTCCGGCTTCATCGTGCCGGATCTGCCGCTCGATGAGTCGCACGAGCTGCAGGCGGCGCTCGCCGCAGAGGGAATCGCGCTCGTGCAGATGGTCACCCCGGTCACGGAGCCGCAGCGCCTCGCGGCCCTGTGCGCGGGCAGCCAGGGCTTCGTGTATGCGGTCACCATGACCGGCACGACCGGGCGCAACGTCGCGGTGCCGGACGAGGTGATCGCCTACCTCGAGCGCGTGCGCGCGAGCTCCCCGCTCCCCGTGTGCGCCGGCTTCGGCATCCGCAGCCGCGCCCAGGTCGAGCGGCTGCGCGGCCACGTGGACGGCGTCGTGGTCGGCTCGGCGCTGGTCGAGGTGCTCGAGCGCGGCGAGGACCCGGCCCGCTGGCTGCGCGAGTTGCGCGGGCGATAGCGCGCGGTCATTCTGCAGGCCCGGGATGAAGACCCTGAAGATAGCGTCGCGTTTCTGCGGGCCGCCGGCCTCGGCGAACGGCGGCTACTTCGCCGGCATGGTGGCGGGCTGCGCCGCGCGCACCGTGACCGTGCGCCTCATCCGGCCGCCGCCGCTCGAGACCGAGCTCACCGTGGAGGAGCTGCCGGACGGGACGCTGCGCGTTCTGAACGGCGCCGAGGCGATCGCCGAGGCGCGCCCGGCGGTGCTCACGCTCGCCGCGCCGCCGGCTCCGGACTACCTCGAGGCGGTGGAAGCCTCGCGGCACTATGCGGGCTTTCGCTATCACCGCTTTCCGACCTGCTTCGTCTGCGGCACGCAGCGCGTGCGCGGCGACGGCATGCGGGTGTTCGCCGGCCCGCTCCCCGAGCGCGGCCTGGTCGCGGCCCCCTGGGTCCCCGATGCCTCGCTCGACAGCGGCGACGGCAAGGTGCATGCCGAGTTCATGTCGGCGGCGCTCGACTGCCCCGGCTACTACGCGGTTGCCCCCGACGACCGCATGATGCTGCTCGCGGAAGTCACCGCGCACGTCGACCGGCGGGTGCATGTCGGGGAGTCCTGCACCGTGGTCGGCTGGCAGATCGGCGCGAGCGGGCGCAAGCACGAGGCCGGGACGGCGCTCTTCGATGGCAAGGGGGAGCTGTGCGGCCGGGCGCGGGCGCTGTGGATCGAGCCGCGCGACACGCCGCCGCCGATCGCCTGAGCTGCCGGGCTGATCCGCGCTGGCGCTACGCCCGCGGCGTGCCCGCTCAGCCGCGCACCAGGCGCATCATGTCTTCGCCGTAGCGCGCGCCGGCGGCGGCGCTCGCCGGAAACACCGCGGCGAGCGCGGCGAGGTCGCGCGCGCTCAGCGTCACCTCGAGGGCCCCGAGGTTCTCGTCGAGATTGCGCACGCGGCGCGTGCCCGGGATCGGCACGATGTCGGGACCCTGCGCCAGCACCCAGGCGAGCGCCAGCTGCGCCGGCGTGCAACCCTGGTCCGCGGCGAGCTCCTTCACCTTGTCGACCAGCGCCAGGTTGCGGCGGAAATTCTCGCCCTGGAAGCGCGGACTGCTGCGGCGGTAGTCGTCGGCGGCGAAGTCGTCCGGGCTCTTCAGTGCGCCGGTGAGAAAGCCGCGTCCGAGCGGGCAGTAGGGCACGAGGCCCACACCGAGCCGGCGGCAGGCCTCGAGCACGCCGTCCTCGGGGTCGCGCGTCCACAGCGAGTACTCGCTCTGCAGCGCCGTGATGGGGTGCACGCGCTGGGCGCGCTCGAGCGTTTGCGGCGAGACCTCCGAGAGCCCGAGATAGCGCACCTTGCCGGCACGCACCAGCTCGGCCATGGCCCCGACCGTGTCCTCGATCGGCACGTTGCGGTCCACGCGGTGCAGGTAATAGAGATCGATATGCGTGACGCGGAGGCGCTTCAGGCTCGCCTCGCACGCCGCGCGCACGTAGGCGGGGCTGCCGTCGATCACGCGCTCGGCGGGATTGGCGGCGTCGCGCACGAAGCCGAACTTGGTCGCGAGAAATACCCGCGAGCGCTGGCCGGCGAAGGCGCGCCCGAGCAGCTCCTCGTTGGTGTAGGGACCGTAGGCGTCGGCGGTATCGAAGAAAGTCACGCCGCGCTCGAGCGCGTGCTGCAGCGTCGCGATCGACTCGGCGTCCGAGTGAGCGCCGTAGAACTCGCTCATTCCCATGCAGCCGAGGCCGAGTGCGGAGACGATGGGGCCATTGGGGCCGAGCGTGCGCGTCTGCATGGGCTTTCTCCTCTCAGGTCGATCCCGCCGGCATCATGTGCGCGCTGCGCCAGCCGCCGTACCTGTAGTAGAGCACCGCGAGCAGCGCCGACAGCGCCGAGGAGATCGGAAAGCTCCACCATACGGCGTCCACCCGGTAGCGGTCGAGGAAGGCCTCCGCGAGCGGGAAGCGCACCCCGAGCAGTGTGATGGCGAGGATGACGAGCGGCGCCATCACGGCGCCGGTGGCGCGCACCACGCCGAAGAGCGCCACCGCCACCCCGAAGAACACGAACGACGGCGTGACCACGTGATTCAGGTGCGAGGCGATCGCGCGCGCGGCGGAGCCGGCCGGCAGGAACAGGGCGAACAGCTGCTGGTCGAGCAGCTCCATGGCGAGCGCGATGGCCCCGCACAGCACCATGTTGTAGAGCACCCCGACGCGCGCAATCTGCGTGACCCGATGCCACTTGGCGGCGCCGACGTTCTGCGCCGTCATGGCCGACATCGCCATGGCGACCGCGAACGCCGGCATCTGGATGTAGTTCCACAGCTGCAGCGCCGCGCCGAACGAGGCCGTGGTGTCGACGCCGAAGCGGTTGACGAGAGTGATCATGAGGACGCCCGAGAGCGACAGCACCAGCATCTGCGCGCTCATCGGCAGCCCCTTTCTCACCAGCGTCGCGACCACCGACCAGTCGACCCTGAGGAGCGAGAGCTCGTTCTTGTGCAGCACCAGCAGGTGGCGCCGCCGGTAGAGGTGGCGGATGAGCGCGCTCAGGCTCACCGCCTGGGCGACGAAGGTGGCGAGCGCGGAGCCGGCGATCCCGAGGCGCGGGATGGGCCCGACGCCGAAGATGAACACCGGGTTGAGCGCGATGTCGAGGCCGACCGACAGCAGCATGAAGTAAAAGGGTGTCTTCGAGTCGCCGGCGCCGCGCAGCATCGCGCCGACGTACGCGTACAGGTAGAGAAAGGGCAGCGCCAGGAAGATCACCCGCATGTAGGCCACCGCCAGGTCGAGCGAAGCGGGCGGGGTGCTCATGGCGATGAGCAGCGGACGGCACAAGATCAGGCCCGCGATCGCCATGGCCACCGAGATGCCGGTGAAGAAGGTGGCGCTGGTGCCGACCACCCGCTTGGTCTCGGGAACGTTGTTGGCGCCGATGCACTGGCCGACGAGGATCGTGGCCGCCAGCGCCACGCCGAAGGCCGCGCCGATCAGCAGGAACATCACCGTATTGGCGTTGGAGGTCGCGGTGAGCGCCGCCTCGCCGAGAAAGCGTCCCACCCAGACGGAGTTCACCGAGCCGTTGAGGGATTGCAGCACGTTGGCGTACAGAATCGGCAGCGCGAACCTGAACAGCGTGACGGGGATCGACCCCTCGGTGAGCGCGCGTTGCACTCAGCGCCCGAAGCCGGCGAGCGCGGCGACCACGCCCGCGGCGATCAGCGCCCAGCCGGCCGCCGTGTGGGCGCCCGACACCGCGAGCCACACGAAGCCGCCGAGCAGCAGCGCCGCGCCGACCGTCACGAGATCGCGACGCCGTCCCTCGGCCTTGAGCTCCTCGCGCAGCTGCGCGAGGTCGGCAGCCGGGGGCGCGCTCGGCGCAGGCGGCGCGCCGCGGCGCAGCTGCGCCGCGAGCAGCGCCGGCAGTCCCCGCAGCGCCTCGAGGATCTCCGGCGCGTGGGAGCGAACGCTGCGCCACAGGGCGCCGAGGCTCACGCGCTCGCGCATCCACTCGCGCAGGATCGGGCTCGCGGTGCTCCAGATGTCGAGCTCGGGATAGAGCTCTCTTCCCAAGCCCTCGACGTTGAGCAGCGTCTTCTGCAGCAGCAGCAGCTGCGGCTGGATCTGCATGTCGAAGCGCCGCGAGATCTCGAACAGGCGCAGCAGGATCCGCCCGAAGGAGATGTCCTTCAGCGGCCGGTCGAAGATCGGCTCGAGCACGGTGCGCACCGCCGACTCCATCTCGTCGATGCGGGCGTCGGAGGGCACCCAGCCCGATTCGAGATGCAGCTGCGCGACGCGGCGGTAGTCGCGGTCGAACACCGCGAGGAAGTTCTCCGCCAGGTAGTGCTGGTCGCGCGGGTCGAGTGTGCCGACGATGCCGAAGTCGACCGCGGCGTAGCGCGGCCGCTGCGGGTCGTCGACGATGACGAAGATGTTGCCCGGGTGCATGTCGGCATGGAAGAAATTGTGGCGGAACACCTGGGTGAAGAAGATGCGCACGCCGTTCTCGGCGAGGCGCGGGATGTTGGTACCGGCCGCCTTCAGGGCCGCCAGGTCGCTGATCGGCACGCCGTGGATGCGCTCCATCACCATGACGTCGGTGCGGCACCAGTCCCAGTGGACCTCGGGAACGTAGAGAAGGTCCGAGCCCGCGAAGTTGCGCTTCAGCTGCGAGGCGTTGGCGGCCTCGCGCATGAGATCCAGCTCGTCGAGCACCGTCTTCTGGTACTCGTCCACGAGCTCGCGCGGCCTCAGGCGCCGTCCCTCGCGCCAGTAGCGTGCGGTGAGGTCCGCGAGCGCGTGCAGCACCTCGAGATCGCGCTCGATGACGGCGCGCATCCCCGGGCGCAGCACCTTGACCACGACCTCCCTGCCGTCCGGGAGACGTGCCGGGTGCACCTGGGCGATCGAGGCGGCGGCGAGCGGCGTCTCGTCGAAGGAGGCGAACATGTCGGTGACCGGGCGGCCGTAGCTCGCCTCGATGAGCTGCCGCGCCACCGCGCCGTCGAAGGGTGGCACGCGGTCCTGGAGCTTCGCGAGCTCGTCGGCGATGTCGGGCGGGAGCAGGTCGCGGCGCGTCGAGACCGCTTGCCCGAACTTGACGAAGATCGGCCCGAGCTCCTCGAGCGCGAGGCGCAGCCGCTCGCCGCGCGCGCCGCCGCGGCGCCGCTCGAGCCATACGGTGGGTGACAGCACCAGCAAGAAGCGCAGCGGCCTATATAGATGAGTGGCGCGGACGTAGTCGTCGAGGCGGTGCCTGAGCAGCACCCGCTGGATCTCCAGCAGCCGCAGCAGGACCCGCGGCTTCACGGCGCGCGTGACCGGCGCGCCGCCGCGGCGCGCCGCTGCGCGAGCAGCTCGATACGCGCGGCGAGGCGGTCGACGTCCTCGCGCAGGGCATCGACGCCCTTCAAGAACTGCTCGCCCTCGTGGCGCGGCACGAGGTCGGCGCGCTCGTGGGCGAGGTACTCGGCAGTGCTGCGCCAAGCGGTGTCGGCGGCACGCCGGCCCCAGGCGGCGGCACCGCGTGCCGCGCGCGCCAGCTGGTGTGCCGGCACGTCGCCGAGCACGAGCGCGAGCTCCTCCTCGGGATCGGGCCTGAGCAGCGTCAGGAGCTCGCGGAATTTCGCGGCGACCTCCGCATCGCCCGACATCGCGGCGTCGCCGCGCTGCACGGCGGCCTGGGCACCCTCGCCGGCGAGCGCGACGAGCCCCAGGGGTCCGACGGCGAGAGCGGCATCGGCCGCCTCGGCGGCGCCGCCCGTCACGGTGAGCACCGTGCCGTTCGATTCGAGGCGCAGCCTCCCTAAGCCCCGTACCTCGAGCGCGAGGCTGCGGCCCGCGAGCTCGGCGGTGAGCTGCCGCGCGCGTACCGAGCGCGGCAGGCCGCGGTTGAGGAGATTGCCGAGGGTCTCGCTCAGCACTGGTAGCCGCGATGCACGGCGACGATGCCGCCGGAGAGGTTGTGGTAGCGGCAGCCCTCGAGGCCGGCCGCGCGCATCATTGCGAGCAGCGTCTCCTGGTCGGGATGCATGCGGATCGATTCGGCGAGGTAGCGGTAGCTCGCCTCATCGCCCGCCACGTAGCGCCCGAGCAGCGGCAACACGCGGAAGGAGTACGCATCGTAGAGGCCCTTCAGGGCGGGCAGCTGCGGCTGCGAGAACTCGAGTACCAGGAGCTGACCGCCGGGCTTGAGCGTGCGGCGCATGGAGGCGAGGGCGGCCGCCTTGTCGGTCACGTTGCGCAGCCCAAAGCCGATGGTGACGCAGTCGAAGCTGCCGTCCGCAAAGGGCAGCCGCTCGGCGTCGGCCTGCACGCAGGCGACGTTCGCGGCGAGTCCCGCATCGATCAGCCGGTCGCGCCCGCGCTCGAGCATGGCGGCGTTGATGTCGGCGAGCACCACGAGGCCGCGCTCGCCCACCTGCCGTGCCAGGCCCGCCGCCAGATCCCCGGTGCCGCCCGCCACGTCGAGCGCGCGCTGCCCGGGACGCAGGTTCGCGAGCGCCAGCGTGAAGCGCTTCCAGATGCGGTGCGTGCCGGCCGACATCAGGTCGTTCATGAGGTCGTAGCGGTCCGCGACCGAGTCGAACACGCCGCGCACGCGCCGCGCCTTGTCCTCGAGCGGCACGCGTTGAAAGCCGAAGTCAGTGGAGCGCTCGTCGGCCATGGTATGCGCGGGCGTGAGTGATGAGACACATTCTAGTCGATCGGACTTAACACTTCGCTTTGCACGGCTTGCCTCTTCCTCGCGCCGATGCGCTAGAATCGCGCCCGTTCAGGGGGGTCTTGCAAAACGGCGGGCCGGACAGCGATGTCCGGCCCGTCTCGTTTTCTCCGCAGGCACCCCGCGCGCTCAACGTTGCGCGCGCGCGCGCCGCTCTTGGTAGCGCGCCCAGTTCGCGGCGCGCTCGCGCCCGAGCTCGTGCAGGTACCTCCAGGTGTAGAGCCCGGTGTCGTGCCCGTCGTCGAAGACGAGCTTCACCGCGTACTGTCCCACCGGCTCGACCGCCGTGATACCGACGTTCTCCTTGCCGAGCACCAGCACCTCCTGCCCCGGGCCGTGGCCCTTCACCTCCGCGGACGGGGAGTACACGCGCAGGTACTCGAACGGCAGCTCGAAGCGGCTGCCGTCGGCGAAGCTCACCTCGAGCACGCGCGTGGCGCGGCGCAGCCGCAGCTCGGTGGCGATCGGATCCTGCATGGGCACGCGGAGTATAGGCAGTCGGGCCCGTGGGGCTATTGCTGCAGTGCAGCATCGTAGGGGCTGAGACCCTTTGCACCGCGGCAGTCGCGATCGAGCGCGCATTACGTGTGCGTTAACAACGGTCACAGAATGCGGCGCGCCTCTATACTCTGCCTCCCCGAGGGCGCTTAGGGCTCGAATGGAACCGACCGATACCTCCCATCCCGATTACTACCATCGAGTCGTGGATTGCCAGTGGGCCTGCCCGGCCCACACCGATGTTCCCGAGTACATCCGCCTCATCGCCCAGGGCCGTTTCACCGACGCTTACATGGTGAACCGGCACTCGAACGTGTTCCCGGGGATCCTCGGGCGCGTGTGCGACCGGCCCTGCGAGCCCGCCTGCCGCCGCGGACGCCTCGACGAGCAGAAGCCGGTGGCCATCTGCCGGCTGAAGCGCGTCGCCGCCGACCACCGCGATGACGTCGCCGCGAGGCTGCCGGCGATCCCGAAGGTGAAGAACGGCAAGCGCATCGCCTGCATCGGCGCCGGCTGCGCCTCGCTCACCGTCGCCAACGATCTGATGCCGCTTGGCTACGAGGTGACCATCTTCGAGCAGTACGGCGAGCCCGGCGGACTCATGCGCACCAACATTCCCTCGTTCCGCCTGCCGGCGGCGGTGCTGAACGAGGAGATCGCGATGATCACCGGGATGGGCGTGGACCTGAGACTCAACACGCCGGTCGCCAGCCTACGCGAGCTGCTCGCCACGGGCGGGTTCGATGCGGTGTTCGTGGGCTCGGGCGCGCCGAAGGGCAAGGAGCTCAAGCTCCCCGGCCGCGAGGCGGGTGCCGCCAACATCCACATCGGCATTGCCTGGCTCGAGTCGGTCGCCTTCGGCCACGTCGACCGGATCGGCAAGCGTGTCCTCATCATCGGCGTCGGCAACACCGCCATGGACTGCTGCCGCACGAGCCTGAGGCTCGGCGCCGAGAGCGTCAAAGTCATGGCGCGCAAGCCGCGCGGCTTCTTCAAGGCCTCCGAATGGGAGCTCGAGGACGCGGAGGAGGAAAGCGTCCAGATCGTCGTCAACCGCTCACCCAAGGCGTTTGTCGTCGAGAGCGGCAAGCTCAGCGGCATGCTGTTCGACCAGATGGAATATGACCTCGATGCGCAGGGACGCATCCGCGCCGAGCGCGTCGTGGGCGAGGAGTTCCTGCCGGCGGACGACGTGATCCTCGCCATCGGCCAGGAGAATGCCTTCCCCTGGATCGAGCGCGACCTCGGCATCGAGTTCGACAAATGGGACGTGCCGGTCATCGACAAGCTCACCTTCCAGTCTTCGCGGCCGGGCGTGTTCTTCGGCGGCGACGCGGCCTTCGGGCCGAAGAACATCATCTGGGCGGTCGAGCACGGCCACCAGGCGGCCATCTCCATCCACCGCCACTGCCAGGGCGAGCCGGTGGCCGAGCGCCTGCCCCCCGGCATCAACCTGCAGAGCCGCAAGATGGGCATGCACGAGTGGTCGTACTCGAACGACTACACGCCGGTCGAGCGGCGGCTGATGCCGCACGTGTCGCTCAAGGAGCGCTTCAAGAAGCTCAACATCGAGGTCGAGCTCGGCTTCACCGCCGAGCAGGTGGAGCAGGAGGTGCAGCGCTGCCTCAATTGCGACGTGCAGACGGTGTTCAGCGCCAAGCTCTGCATCGAGTGCGACGCCTGCCTCGACATCTGTCCGGTGGATTGTCTCACCATCACCCACAACGGCACCGAAGCGGAGCTGCGCACGCGGCTCAAGGCGCCGGCGAAGAATCTCGCCGAGCCGCTGTACGTCTCGGCGGCGCTCCCGCAGACCGGCCGGGTGATGGTCAAGGACGAGGATCTGTGCGTGCACTGCGGGCTGTGCGCCGAGCGCTGCCCGACGGCCGCCTGGGACATGCAGAAATCCGAGCTCAGGTGGCCGCTGGCCGCGGACCAGCCGCAGCCCGTGCCGGCCCCGGCGGCGAAGAAGATCGCCTGAACCTTGCAACCCGATCGTAAGCCTAAGCTGCCAGCAGCCTGCCAAGCGAAGCCATGTCTCCCACAGCCACGCGCGTCAACGATTTCACCATCAAGATCGCCACGGTGAACGGCACCGGCTCGGCGAGCGCCAACACGCTGCTCATGAAGTCGATCTTCCGCAGCGGCATCCCGGTGGTCGGCAAGAACTACTTCCCCTCGAACATCCAGGGGCTGCCGACCTGGTACGAGATCCGCGTCACGCGCGCGGGCTACGTGGCGCGCTCCGGCACCGTCGATCTCATGGTGGCCATGAACGCCGAGACCTACTCGCGCGACGTGCGCGAGGTGGCCCCGGGCGGCTACCTGGTCTACGACTCCACCTGGCCGCGGCCGGCGCTGCTCAAGCGCGACGACATCACGGTGCTCGGCGTGCCCTTGGCAAGACTCTGCAACGAGAGCTTCAACGGCGTGCGCACCCGCATCCTGATGAAGAACATCTGCTATGCCGGAGTGCTGGCGGCGCTGCTCGATCTCGACCTCGAGCGCATCCGCGAGCTGCTCGCCGAGACCTATGCGAAGAAGCCGCAGCTCGTCGAGAGCAACATGAAGGCGATCCAGCTCGGCTACGACTACGCGCGCGCGCATTTCTCCTGCCCGCTGCCGCTCAAGGTCGAGAAGATGGACCGCACCGCCGGCCACGTCATGATCGACGGCAACACCGCCGCCGCGCTCGGGTGCCTGTTCGCCGGCGCGACGGTCGCCGCCTGGTACCCCATCACGCCGTCCACTTCGCTCATGGACGCGTTCAAGATGTTCGCCGACCGCACGCGTGTCGATCAGGACACGGGCGCCAGGAACTTCGCCTTCATCCAGGCGGAGGACGAGCTCGCCGCGGTCGGCATGGCGATCGGCGCCATGTGGAACGGGGCGCGCGCCTTCACCGCGACCTCGGGTCCCGGCATCTCGCTCATGAACGAGTTCCTGGGGCTCGCGTACTACGCCGAGGTGCCCACGGTGATCTTCGACATCCAGCGCGTCGGCCCCTCGACCGGCATGCCGACGCGCACCCAGCAGGGCGACCTCATGCTCGCCGCCTACGCCTCGCATGGCGACACCCGCCACGTGTGCCTCTATCCCGCCAACCCCGAGGAATGCTTCTACATGGCGGTGCAGGCCTTCGACCTCGCCGAGCGGCTGCAGACGCCGGTGCTGGTGCTTTCGGATCTCGACATCGGCATGAACGACTGGATGTGCCGTGACCTCGAGTGGGACGACAGCTACCGTCCCGACCGCGGCAAGGTGCTCGGCAAGGAAGAGGTGCTGAAGCTCAAGAAGTTCTACCGCTTCCTCGACGTGGACGAGGACGGCATCCCCTACCGTACGCTCCCGGGCGTCGATCCCAAGGCGGCATATTTCACGCGCGGCTCGGGACATACCCAGTACGGCGCCTACACCGAGGACTCCGCCGACTACCAGGTCGTGCTCGACCGGCTGCTGCGCAAGTGGGCGACGGCCAAGCGCCTGGTGCCGCGCGCGGTGATCGATGCGACCTCGGACTCGAAGATCGGCCTGGTCTCCCTCGGCAGCTGCGACGGCGCGATCCGCGAGGCGCGCGATGTGCTCGCGCAGCGTGGCGTCGCCGTCGACTACATGCGCGTGCGCTCCTTCCCGTTCAGCGAGGACGTCGAGAGGTTCCTCGCGGCGCACGAGCTGCTGTTCGTCGTCGAGCAGAACCGCGACGCGCAGCTGCGCTCGCTGCTGACGCTCGAGACCGCGGTCGACAAGGCCAAGCTGCGCTCGCTGCTGCACTACTCGGGGCTGCCCATCTCCTCGGCGTTCATCGTCGAGGGGGTGCTCGCGGAGCTGCAGCACGAGCGCACCGCGGCGCGACCCAGGGATGCCGCCCATGGTTGAGCACGGCCGCGCCTTGGTCGCGCACGGAGCCCCGCTATGACCTTCATCGCCAAGCCCAAAGTCGCCCATCCCTCGCTGCCGCGCAACCCGCTCGGGCTCACGCGCCGCGACTACGAAGGCGCGCTCTCGACGCTGTGCGCCGGCTGCGGCCACGACTCGATCACCGCGGCCATTGTCGAGGCGACCTGGGGGCTCTCGCTCGAGCCGCAGAACGTGGTGAAGCTCTCCGGCATCGGCTGCTCGTCCAAGACCACCGCCTACTTTGTCTCCGGCGGCCACGGCTTCAACTCCGTGCACGGGCGCATGCCGTCCATCGCCATGGGGGCGAACGCCGCCAACCGCAACCTCACCTACATCGGCGTCTCCGGCGACGGCGACACGCTCTCGATCGGGCTCGGGCAGTTCTGCCACGCGATCCGCCGCAATCTCGACATGCTGTACATCATCGAGAACAACGGCGTGTACGGCCTCACCAAGGGGCAGTTCTCGGCCTCGGCCGACGTCGGCACCAAGGCGAAGAAGGGCGAGACCAACGTCCAGCCGCCCATCGATCCGGTGCTGCTCGCGATGACGCTCGGGGCATCCTTCGTGGCGCGCAGCTTCTCCGGCGACAAGCAGCAGCTCGTGCCGCTCATCCAGGCGGGCTTGAGTCACCGGGGCTTTGCGCTCATCGACGTGCTCTCGCCCTGCGTGACCTTCAATGACCACGAGGGCTCGACCAAGAGCTACGCCTACACGCGCGAGCATTACGAGCCGGCGGTGCAGACGGACTTTGTGCCGCTCGAGCGCGAGATCAGCGTCGAGTACAAGGAAGGCGAGGCGGTCCCGGTGGTCATGCACGATGGCAGCCGCATCGTGCTCAGGAAGCTCGATTCCGCCTACGATCCGACCAACCGCGCGAGCGCTGCGGCGCACATCCAGGAGCGCATGAAGGCCGGGGAGTACCTCACCGGGCTGCTGTTCCTCGATGAGACCGCACAGCACGAGTTCCACCAGGTGAACTCGACGCCGGTGGCGCCGCTCAACAGCATCCCCTACGAGGCGCTCTCGCCGGGCTCGCAAGGGCTCAAGAAGATCCTGGCGCGTTACCGGTAGTGGCAAAGTCGGCGCACGGGTTTTTGCCGGCTGCGCACGCTGCCTACCGCACCGCTGATCCTAGCGCGTAGCGCACGGCGAGCTGCACCAGCGTCTCGCTGGCGAACGGCGGCAGGTTGAAGGCGTCCTCTCGCTCGTAGGAATTGCTGCTCACGTGCAGCCACTCGAGCGTGAAGCGCCAGTGCGCATCGGGCGCGAACACGTAGGCGGCGGTGAGTGCGTGCCCGATCTCCGCGCCGTCGCCGCCGTTGTTGACGCCGGTATCCACCTCGAAGCGGTCGTAGCGGGCGCTCAGCGTGTGCCGCCCGATGGTCTTCGCCAGCAGCGCGTATTCGGCCTTGAAGGGCCAGTCGAGCCAATAGCCACCCGGGGCGATGGTGGTATCGCCCTTGAGGCCCTGCACGATCGCCGTGATGCCGTTGCTGTCCTCGTAACGCGCGCCGACGGCCGAGAAGGTCGTCTCCCAGGCGATCGCGTTGGAGGCGTAGTCCATCGCCGTGGGGTCGGCGCGGTTGTCGTAGCGCAGCGCCCGGACCACCACGCGATCCAGCCAGCGCGCCTCGAGCCCTCCGTAGACCCCGGCGCGCCCGTCGAGCTGGCGGAAGGGCTCGAAGTTCATCAGCACCGGGTCGTTGGGCAACCCTACCCGGCCGCCGAGCGGCGTCTGCCGGTCGGTGAGCGTGAAGCCGTCGCCCGCGATGAAGCCACCCGCCCCTTCGTTCCAGCCGAAGGCGCCTGCGGTAAAGCCGAGATCGAAGTCATGCCCCTGCCGCGTGCCGAGCCAGTCGAGCTGCGCCTCGACACCCACGGTGCGCACCTCGATCGCGAGCCAGCTGTCGATCGCCGAGTAGGAGAGCGTATAGGGCGATTCCCAGCCCGACTCGCGGTTCTCGAGTGAGATCGGCGGGTAGAAGGCGCCCGCCTTGATGCGCAGTCGGTAGCCCGCGAAGGGGTAGGGACGGAACTGCAGGAAGGCCTCGGTGAGGCCGACGGGGATGCGGTCGTGATCTCCCCAGGCGGAGGCATCGAGGTGCACGCTCCAGAGCTCGCCGAGCGACTCGGTGAGTGCGAAGCGCGCGCGCCCGAGCCGCAGGCCCGACTGATCCTGATCGAACCGCACCCCGCTGATGCCGCCCTGCGTGTAGGAGGGATCGGCGTTCGAGCTCACGAGCCGTCCGTCGAGGTCGAGCTCCCAGCCGTCGGCCCGGGCAGTGGCGGCGAGCGCGAGCCAGCCGAGCGGCAGGAGGAGTGCGGCGAGACGCAGCATCGTACGAGCCATGGGCATGTCAGTAGTCCCAGGAATGCGGCCGGACGGCGAGCGGCGCCGGGGTGAGCGACTTCGTGAGCCGCAGCGTGAGTTCCGCGTGGTCGGCCTCGCCGATGGTGAGCTCGCGCTCGAGGTCGGCGGCCTCCTCGCGCATGCGCGGGTGCCAGATCGCAATGCGGTAGCGGCCGCGCGCCACTTCGCTCGACCAGGTGCCCTTCGTGTCCGTGCGCCCGTAATACGGGGCATCCGTGACCACGAGGTAGCCGACCATCTCGTCGTGGATGTTGCAGCCGAGGGTGACCACGCCGGCCTGATCGAAGTGCACGGGCGGGTAGGGCGTGCCGCGGTAGAGCGGCAGCTGAAAGCGCTTCGCCGGCGAGAACGAGTAGATCTGGTGACTCACCGAGTCGGTGTTCGGGAACGTCACGGTCGAGCCAACCGGGATCACGAGCAGATCGGGCGTGAAGGCGCGGTTGATCTGGTCCATGACGGCCTTGACGGGCTGCGGCTTGAGGGCCGGGGCGTCGAGCGGGTGCGCCGTGATCACCGCGCCCGGGAGCGTGTGGCCGTCGGACGTCTGCACCGTGATGACCAGCGTGGCCGCCAGCACCGGGGCGCTATGCGCCGTGGCGAGCGCGCACAGGAGCGCCGCCAGGCCGGCGAAGGCCCGGGACGGCGTTGTCTGACTGCGCGGACGTGCCGGAGGTCTCATTCCCGCACTCGCGTTCTCGCTCCCTGCATGGCGGGACGCCTACGATGGGGTGGGCATTCGAGCGCTTTTCATGGGCAGTTTCCGCAAACGACTTCTCGTGCTGATCATCGGCCTCGTGGTCGTCACCCAAACTGTGACGCTGGCCGCAGTGCTGGCCAGCACCCGCGAGAGCGTCGAGGAACGGGCCAAGGATCAGCTCGGCTCCGGCAGCAAGCTCGCGCTCGAGCTCATGCGGGACCGCGCCATACAGCTCTCGAGCGGCGTCGCGGTCACCGCGGCGGATTTCGGCTTCCGCGAGGCGGTCGCGAACGGCGACCCGCTCACCGTGCTGTCCGCCGCCCGCAATAACTCCCGGCGCGTCGGCGCCGACATGGTGATGGTGCTCGATACCCACGCCAGGGTGATCGCGGCGACCGTTCCCGTCGACGCCGACGCGGGTGACTCCATCAGGCAGCTGCTGCGCGACCCCGGCGCGCGCGAGCAGCCGGCCTTCATCGTCCTCGGTCCGAGCGCCTATCAGCTGGTGCTCGCTCCGGTGCGCACCCCGGAGACCATCGCCTGGGTCGCGATGGGCTTCGTCGCCGACGACGCCCTCGCGCAGCGCATCCGCGAGCTGGTCGGCTCCGAGGTCGCGCTCACCCTACACGGTCACGACGGCGTCACCCACGTTGCCGCCACGCTCCCCGCCGGCGAGCGCAGCGAGCTGCTCGCCGCGGCGGGACCCGCCGCGGGGCTCGCCACCGAGGCCGAGTCGCCGCACCTGATGCGCCTCGCCGGCGCCGACTACCTCACCCTGGCGCGCCCGCTCGAGGCGCTCGGCGATGCGGTCGACGTGCGGCTCCTGAAGCCGCAGCGCGAGGTGCTCTCGCCCTACCGCGAGCTGCGCGATGCGATGCTCGCGATCGACGGCATCGCGCTCCTCATGGCGGCGCTCGTGGGCGCGGTGCTCGGTCGCACCGCCGCGCGGCCGATCGGCGAGCTGGCGCGCGCGGCGCAGCGCATCCAGCAGGGACAGTACGAGACCGCCGTGAGCGTCTCCGGGGGCGACGAGTTCCGCAGTCTCGCCCGGACGTTCAACGTGATGCAGCGGAACATCGCCGAGCGCGAGGCGGCGATCACCTTCCACGCGCAGCACGACCCCCTGACGCAGCTGCCGAACCGCTGGTTCGCCACCCAGGTGCTTGAGCGCGTGGCGCGCGAGGCGGTAGCGGGCGCGCGCGGCGCGCTGATCCTGGTGAGCCTGCGCAACCTGCGCGACATCAACGTATCTCTTGGCTTCTCGGTGGGCGACGACGTGCTGCGCGAGGTCGCGCACCGGCTGCGCAAGAACGTCTCCGAGAACGATACCGTGGCGCGCCTCGGCGAGGCGCAGTTCCTGGTGATCGTTCCGGGTTGCACCGCCGAGCGCTCGACGTTCTATGCCGAGCAGCTCGCCGGCCTCATCCACACCGGTTTTCACATCGCCGGCATCGCCCTCGAGCTGCACGTCGCCTGCGGCGTGTGCCTGCTGCCCGATCACGGGCGCACCACCGAGGAGCTCCTGCAGCGCGCGCAGGTGGCCCTCGAGGATGCGCACGATGCGGTCTCGCACGTCGCCCTGTACCGCCCGGGCCAGGACGAGCTGCACCGCCGCCGCCTCACACTCATGACCGACCTGCGCGCGGCGATCGACAACGACCAGCTGTCGCTCGTCTATCAGCCGCTCGTCACCATGGCGGCGCGCTCGGTGCGCAGCCTCGAGGCGCTGGTGCGCTGGACGCACCCGCAGCTCGGGCCGATCTCGCCGGGCGAATTCGTGCCGCTCGCCGAGCGCACCGGCGGCTCGCGCCGGCTCACCGACTGGGTGCTGAAGACCGCAATCCGCCAGATGGGGGAGTGGCGCGAGCAGGGCCTCGACGTGCAGCTGGCCGTCAACCTGTCGGCGCCCGACGTTCTCGACCCGGACCTCGGCGACGAGATTCTCGCCCTGCTGCGCGCCCACTCGGTGCACCCCACCTCGCTCCTCCTCGAGATCACCGAGAGCGCGGTGATGCGCGATCCGCACGGCGCGGCGCGCAACATGCAGCTGCTGCGCATCGCCGGCGTGCGTTTCGCCATCGACGACTTCGGCACGGGCCACTCCTCGCTGTCGCAGCTGTCGCTCCTGCCCGTGGACGAGCTGAAGATCGACCGCTCGCTCATCAGCCAGGCGGTGAACGGTAACGTGACGATCGTCACCTCGACTATCGAGCTCGGCCACACCATGGGGCTCAAGGTGGTCGCGGAAGGCGTCGAGGACGCCGAAGCCTGGAGCATGCTGCGCCGCCTGGGGTGCGATTTTGCGCAGGGCTATCTCATCAGCCCGCCGCTGCCGGTAGCCCAGGTGGCGCCGTTCGTGCGCCAGGCCAACCAGCTGCTGCCGGCCTCCGACGCCACCGTGCTGCAGCTGCGCGCGCTCGATCAGCTCGCCGGGCGCACCAAGCGCTGAGACGACGGTGAAATCGCTTCGCTGATGCGCAGCCGGCGAAAGTCGCGCCGAAATCGGTCCCCGATGTGCAGCCGGCAAAAAACCGTGCGCCGACTTTGCCACGGAGTGCTCGGCTGCTGAGGTGATTTCGTCCAATTTAACCAGTCAGCAGCGCGTCCACCCGCCGCCGGTACTGCAGGAGCAGCTCCGCGGCAAAATCGGCGAACACGCGGATCTTGGGCGAGTTGCGCAGCGCGCTGCGGCACACGACCAGGAGCGGTGCACCCGGCGCCGACCACTCGTGCAGCACCACCTGCAGGCGGCCGGCGGCGAGCGCTTCCGCCACCATGAGATCGATCGACTGCACGATGCCCACGCCGCGCACCGCCGCCTGGATGCGCGCCTCGGGGGCGTTGAAGGAGACGTTGAAGGGCAGCTGCAGCTGCCGCCGCACTGTGCCGCGCTGGAACAGCCACTTGTGGGGACGATGCGTCGTGTTCGAGAGCTGGCCGATGAGCTTGTGGCGCCGCAGCTCTTCGGGTTCGGCCGGGATGCCGTGCTGGCGCAGGTACTCGGGAGCCGCACAGGTGATGAGCCGCGTGTCGACGATGCGCCGCGCGACGAGGTGCGGCTCCTTGACGGGCCCGGCCCGCACCACCAGGTCCACCTCCTCCTCGATGAGGTCGATCACCCGGTCGTTGAGCTGCACCTCGAGCTGCAGGTCCGGATAGCGCGCGGTGAAACGCGGCAGCGCCGGAATCAGCAAGGCGCGGCCGAACGCCGTGGGCACGTCGACCCGCAGCCTTCCGGCCACCGCGAGGCGCGTGCCGCGGACCGCCTCGTCGGCCGCGGCGAGCTCCGCGAGGATCCGCTGGCAGCGCCCGAGGTACTCGGCGCCCTCGCTGGTGAGTCCCACGCGGCGCGTGGTGCGGTGGAAGAGCTGGCAGCGCAAGTGCCGTTCGAGGTCCGCGACGTGAGTGCTTACCACGGCGCGCGACAGGCCGAGCGCATCTGCCGCGCGGGTGAAGGAATGGAGCTCGGCCACGCGCGTGAAGCTCTTCATGCAGCCCAATTGATCCACGGGTTATTGTAGCGGATTCGCGAACAATAAATTCACAATTAGCTGGTTTTTCCTGACAGCTTCAGGGCTTAAGGTGCGGCCATCGGAGTCAGGAGTGACCGTCATGTTCATCTTCCCGCGTCCGCTTTATCCCGTCGCCGCCGCGCTCGGTCTGGTGCTCCTCCTGGTGGTCGTGTCGGTTATATCAGGCGGCTGAGCCGCCCGCCCGGCGGACCGTGCGCTGCCGCAGTTGCAGCGACTGCGCTTGTGTCGCGGGCCGCCGTTGCGGTATCGTCCGCGCCGGATCGTGACCTTTCCCTTTCCTGCCGCCTGCCGCCCGCTCGTTTGCGAGTCGGCTTCGGAGTCTGAAAAGCCGAATCGTTCCCGACCAGGTGGCAGCGTGCGCGCCGAGTCTATCGGTCTCCGGTCAGCACTCCTGCCTGTCGTTTGTTTGTTTCAGGAGTCTGATTGCATGACGAAGATCTATGTGGGCAACCTGCCTTTCTCCGCCACTGACGCCGAGGTCCGCGAGCTGTTCGCTCAGCACGGCACCGTCGAGTCCGTAAGCCTCATCACCGACCGCGACACCGGCCGGCCGCGTGGCTTCGGGTTCGTCGAGATGTCGCGCGCCGACGCCTCGCGCGCCATCCAGAACTTGAATGGCAAGGAGCTGGGCGGACGCCCGCTGCGGGTCAACGAGGCCCAGGAGCGCAGCGGCGGCAACCGCGGCGGCGGCGCACCGAAGCGCTGGTAAGCTGTGAAGCCAAGGGCCGGCCGTCAGTGCCTCGGGCATCGGCGGCCGGCCCTTTTCGTTGCATGGGCCGATCGATCGAGTGAATCTTGAGGGGAGTGGTTTCTCATGGGTAAGGGCGATCCGAGAACTCGCCGCGGGAAGATCTATCAGGGGTCCTTCGGGAAGTCGCGCCCCAAGGATCCGGCGAAAAGAAAGAAAAAGGCCGCCAAGGCCGCCAAGCGCTGATTCAGCCTGAGGCCTCGAGGCCTCCGCGCTCAGGCAAACGGCTCCGTGGTTGCCGGCGCGGGGCGGGTCTTGCGCGCGAGGCAGTCGCGGATGAGCTCGAGCGCGCTGCGCTCGTTGGGCGGGAGCTCCGCGCTGCTCGCGCCGAGGGCCGTGGTGCGCTCGCCCCAGCGCACCGCGTGGGCACAGAAGGACAGGCCCCCGCCGAACCCCGGCATGAGGAGCAGGGCGCCGGCGCGTACGCGCCCTTCCTCGAGCGCCTCACACAGCGCCACGGGCACCGTGGCGGCCGACATGTTCCCGTAGCGCTGCACCGTCACGAACACCCGCTCCATCGGCACGTGCACCCGCTTGGCGACCGCCTCGATGATGCGCAGGTTCGCCTGGTGCGGCACGACCAGCTCGACGTCCTGAGGCCGCGCCCCGATGCGCGCCAGGGCCTCCGCGCTCGCCCCCGACATGCCCTGCACGGCGCGCTTGAAGATCTCCTGGCCCTCGAATTGCCAGCGGGTGATGCCGTAGAGCATGCCGCGGTTGGCGTAGCGGCCGCCCATGCCGTGGACACGCAGGATCTCGCGCGCCTCGCCGTAGCAGCCGAGCTTCTCGGCGAGCAGACCCTCCGCGCGCGCGCTCGCCTCGAGCACCACCGCCGCGGCCCCGTCGCCGAACAGCACCGCGACGTCCCGGTCGCCCCAGTCCATGAAGGGCGAGATCAGCTCCGCGCCGATCACCAGCGCGTTGCGCACCACGCCGGTACGGATCAGCGCCGTGGCGGTCGAGAGGCCGTAGAGAAAGCTGGTGCAGGCCGTGTTGATGTCGTAGGCGGCCGCCTCCTGCGCGCCGATGCGCAGCTGGATGCCGGAGGCCATGTTGGGAACCTGGTCGTCGTAGCTGCAGCTGCCGAACACGATGAGCTCGATGCGGCCGCCATCGAGTCCGGCGCAGGCGAGCGCGCGCATGGCGGCGACATAGGCCAGCTCGCCGAGCGGCACGTGCGAGATGCGCCGTTCGCGGATCCCCGTGCGGGCGACGATCCATTCGTCGCTGGTGTCGAGGATGGTGGACAGGTCGCGGTTGCTGAGCACCGCCGGGGGCAGGCATTTCCCCCAGCCGGTGATCGCCGCGTGCATCGCTGGCGCTGTGGCGCTCATGCAAACGCCAAGGATAGCAGGGCTGACGGCGGCTACGGGCGCGGCACGGCGTCCGGCGCGTAGTCGAAGGAATCGAAGTACAGGCGCTGCTTGGAGAGGCCGTGGCGCGGGAAGCTCGTGCGCATCGCCTCGATCATGGCCGGGGGTCCGGCGGCGTAGACCTCGAAGCCGCTCAGGTCCGGATGGTCGGCGAGCACCGCCTCGTGCACCCAGCCGGTGCGGTGGTGGGCGGCCTCGGCGAGCGTCGCTTCCGAGAGCACCGCGGTGAACTTGAGCCGGCTGTGGCTGCGGCGGGTCCAGGCGAGCACCCGGTCTTCCTCGTAGACGTCCGCGGCGTGGCGCGCGCCCCAGTAGAAATGGATGTCCCGGCTGATGCCGGTCTCGAGCACGTGCCGCAGCATCGACTTAAGCGGCGCGAAGCCGGTGCCGCCCGCCACCATGATGATGGGCGAGGCCCCGGCGCGGTAGCTGAACTGCCCCATCGGCCCCTCGATGCGCAGGAGCGACCCGAGCGCGAGAGCCTGATCAGGCGAGATTGACCCCGCCAGCGCCGCGCCCGCGAACAGGCGTTGCGTGAAGCCGCCCCCCTGCACGCGCCGCACGTGCAGCTCGATCCGCTCGGCATCGTGAGGCGGGCAGGCCATCGAGAAGCTGCGCCGCTTCCCCCCCTCGAGCAGCACGTCGAGGTATTGACCGGGGTGAAAGCGCAGGCGCTCCACCGCCGGCAGCCGCAGCATCACCTGCAGCACGTCGGGGGCGAGCGGTGTGAGGCGCGCGATCCGGCACGGCAGCGTCTTGATGTCGACGTCGGCCACACTCGCGATGAAGCGCGCCTCGACCACGAGATCCGAGCGCGGCCGCGCCTGGCAGAGCAGCACCTGGCCGCTTCCGGCCTCCGCGGCCGTGATGCCGGGCGGGCGGCCGTTCGGGTAGTGAATCTCGCCCGCGAGGAGGCGCGCGCGGCACGAGCTGCAGTGGCCGGACTTGCAGCTGTGCGGCAGATTGAGCCCGGCGGCGAGCGCCGCCTGCAGTACCGGCTCGCCGGCGGCCACCTTGAGTGTGCGCCCGTGCGGCTCGATGCGTACGTTATGCCCGTCGCTGGACAACTTCGCTCAGGCCTTTGACCGAAAGCGCCCGTGAGGGCAGGTCGAATAGACTAAACGTGTGTTCGTGAACCCGTCCATGGAGGAGATCGCGCAGCTGCTGCGCTCGGCCCGCACCATCGCCGTCGTGGGTCTCTCGCCCGACCGCACCCGGCCGAGCCACGGCGTGGCGCGCGCTCTCCAGCGCTTCGGCTATCGGATCATTCCGGTGACGCCCGCCGCGCAGGTCGTCCTCGGCGAGCCGGCGGTGCCCGCGCTCGAGCGGCTCCCCGAGGTCCTCGGCCCCGGCGAGCGCGTCGACATCGTCGACGTTTTCCGCCGTCCCGTGCATGTCGCCGGCATCGTGGCGGACTCGATTCGCCTGAAGCTCCCGGCGCTGTGGCTGCAGGACGGCGTGATCGACGAGGCGGCGGCGGAGCGCGCGCGTGCCGCCGGGATCTTTACGGTGATGGATCACTGCCTGTACCGCGACCGTGCGGCGCTACGCTAGTTGAATTGGCCGAAATCGCAGGAACGATTTCGGCGGACATCACTTCGATTGCCGCCGGCAGCTGCTCGGTGCCACGGTGTTTTGCGCTATCCTCATCACCCGATGCGCATCGCTTTCACGAAGATGCACGGGGTCGGCAACGACTTCGCCGTGTTCGATGCGCCCCCTGCTGCGCTGCTCGAGCCCGGGAGCGTCCAGGCGCTCGCCGACCGGCGCACCGGCGTCGGCTTCGATCAGGCGCTGGTTCTCGAGGCGCCGCGGCGCGCGGGCACTGCGGTCTTTTATCGTGTCTTCAACGCCGGCGGCGACGAGGTCGAGCAGTGCGGCAACGGCGCGCGCTGCATCGCCGCGCTCCTGCACCGCCGCGGCCTGACGCACGCGGGCCGTGTAACGCTCGACAGCCCGGCCGGGGTGGTCGAGGCGCGCGTCACCGGCGCGGCTGAGGTCTCCGTCGACATGGGCGTTCCCAACTTCGATCCGCGCTCGCTTCCCTTCGACGCGCCGGAGGAGTCCGACCCCTATCCGCTCGAGGTGGCCGGCAGCACGCTCGCCATCGGCGCGGTCTCGCTCGGCAACCCGCACGCGGTGCTCGTGGTCCCTTCGGTCGAGGCGGCGCCGGTCGCCGCTCTCGGACCTGCGATCGAGCGGCACGCACGCTTTCCGCGCCGCGTGAACGCCGGATTCCTCGAGATCGTCGACCGTGCGCACCTGAAGCTGCGCGTCTACGAGCGCGGCGCCGGCGAGACGCTCGCCTGCGGCACGGGCGCCTGCGCCGCGGCCGCGGTGGCGCGCCGGCGCGGTCTCATCGACCCCGAGGTGCGCGTGCAGGTGCGCGGCGGCGAGTTGCGCGTAAACTGGGCAGGCCAGGGGGAGCACATCTGGCTGAGCGGTCCGGCCGAAGTCTCGTTCGAAGGTCAGGTCGAGGTCTAGAAAGTCGAGGTCCGAAAATCATGACAACAAGAGAAGCCCGGGGCCTTAGCGCCGTCGAGTCGGAGGAGGAGGCGATCGCCGGCTACCTGCAGCGCAATCCCGATTTCTTCGAGCGCCATCAGGCGGTGCTCGCGCGCCTCAAGCTCCCGCATGCGCGCGGCGGCGCGGCCATCTCGCTGGTCGAGCGCCAGATCGAGGTGCTGCGCGAGAAGCTCGCGGGCCTCGAGGGCAAGCTCGCGGAGCTGCTGCGCACCGCGCGCGCCAACGACGCGATCGCCGACCGGCTGCATCGCTTCACGCGGCGGCTGCTGCGCGCGGTGCCACGCACGGAGGCGATCGCGCGCATCGAGGCGGGACTGCGCGAGGACTTCGACGCGTTCCATTCGGCGCTGGTGCTGATCGGCGAGCCTGCGGGGCTGCCGGAGCAGCAGTTCGTGCGTCTCGTGCGGCCGGACGATCCCAACCTCAAATCTTTCGAGAGCCTGTTCGCGAGCGGCAAGCCGCGCTGCGGCCAGGCGCGTGACTCGCAGCGCGAGTTCCTGTTCGGCCCCGAAGGCCCGGAGATGGGCTCGGTCGCCCTGGTGCCGCTCGGGAACAAGGGCTCGATCGGACTGCTCGCACTCGGCAGCGTCGACCGCGACCGCTTCCACCCGGGCATGAGCACCGAGTTCCTCGCCCGCATGGCGGACCTGATCGCGGACGCGCTGACCGCGAGCGACGCGGCCTGAAGGGCGCGGCGCTCCCGCCCCCCGCGAGGCTCGCGCCATGAGTCCGGCGGCGCTCGAGTGGCTCACCCGCTTCCGCCGCTACCTCGCCTCCGAGCGGCGGCTCTCGGCGCATACCGACGTGAGCTACACCCGCGACCTGAAGGCGCTGGTCGCCTTCTGCGACCGGATGGGAGTCGCCGACTGGGGCGGCCTCGACAGCCAGCACGTCCGGACCTTCGCCGCGCACTCGCACGCCGGCGGGCTCTCCCCACGCAGCATTCAGCGGCGGCTGTCGGCGGTGCGCAGCTTCTACGAGTTCCTGCTGCGCGAGCAGTCCGGCGAGGCCG
>JASHQW010000373.1 GCA_030038875.1 Gammaproteobacteria bacterium
CGAGCCCGGGGTCTTCGGAAACCCCACCATCGGTACCACGAAAAGCTGGGGCGGGGGAGGCAACGACGACCCGTACTTGACGTACGCCACGACGTTCACCGGCCCCGACCTCGCGGTCAGCACACTGAACAGCGCTGCGTTTCCGCAGAACATCATCTTCCAGCAGGTGTTCGGGTTCGTCGTCAACACGAGTCTCACGATCACCGATCTGCCGAAGGAGGCGATTGCGGCGATCTTCGACGGTGAGGTTGACGACTGGTCGCAGGTTCCGAGCGGGACGAGCAGCAGCGGGACGGTGACCTCGTCCTCGACACCGATCGTGGTCTGCAACCGCGAGGTCGGCTCCGGCACGCGCGGCTCGACCGACATCTTCCTCAACGGGGATGGCTGCAATACGGTTGGTTCGCTAATCAACCTGACCGATGTTGCGGGTAGTGTCGTCAGCGTCCCCGGCGGCACCGTGACGGAGCCTGCGGACAACTTCGCAACGCTCCTGGAGCTTGATTGCGTCAACAAGAACCCGAACTCGATCGGTTACGCCTCGATCGATAACTCCAGCAAGATCGGCACGGGCACGTCCGAGCCGAACGTGAAGTTCATCACTGTGAGCACCGTGGCCGCGAGTCAGGTGAACGGCGCCCTCGGCGTATACAGTTATGTCTACGAGGCGTCGCTGAACGAGAACCCGACGGAGAAGGGCACGGGGAGCAACGGCGACACGTTCTACAAGAACGCCTGGCCGGTTCTGCAGACCGCGGCCACCACTGCGAAGAGCGCCCAGGTGCTGGCGATACCGGGGCTGCAGGGTAACACCCCGACGCTTCCTCTGACGATCGGCAATGAGCCCGTCTCGCTGTACACGCGCGGGGGTAACAGCTGCACGCCGCTCCAGGATCAGCTGCTATAGAGCAACACGCGAAGCACCCAGACGTAAGTTGACTCACTTTGAGCGTGGCCCCTCGCAAGAGGGGCTACGTTTAATTTTGTTTGGGTCAGAATGGGGCATCATGCCAGGGGATAGCGCGTGAGCGTGCCGATGAGAGTCAGTGCGCACGCGCGCACGCGCGACACCAGCCGCCGCGCACCACGCCGTCGGACGTCAGCCTGGGTGACAGCAGGCCTCACCGGGCTCGCGGGGGCGTGCTGCGCCGCGCTGGCCGCTCAGAGCGCTCCCCAGGCGGCCGCACCATCACCGACCCCAACGGCCAGCGCGCAGAAGCCCCCGACCTTCAACGTGCGCGAGTATCGCGTGCTCGGCAACACGGTCCTGCCGGTGCGCGATATCGAGAGCGTGCTGTATCCGCTGCTCGGCGATAACAAGCAATTGACCGACGTGGAGGCGGCGCGCGCGGCGCTCGAGAAGGTCTACCACGCGCGCGGCTACGGCACGGTGTTCGTCGACATTCCGCCGCAGGACGTGAGCGGCGCGGGGATCGTGCGGCTGCGCGTGACCGAGGGGCGCCTGCAGGAACGCAAGGTCGAGGGCGCGAAATACTTCTCCGAACGGGATGTGGCCGCGGCCTTGCCGGCGGCACAGCCGGGAACCGTCCCGAACCTCGGCGAGCTGCAGAAGCAGCTCGCCGCGCTCAATGCGCAGACCGCCGACCGCAGCGTCACACCCATTCTCCGCCAGGGGCCGGAGCCCGGCACGATGGACATGGACCTCAAGGTGACCGACACGCTGCCGCTGCACGGCAGCCTCGAGGTCGACGACAACTACACCGCCGACACCAAGCCGCTGCGGGCGACGGCCGCGCTCAGCTACGCCAATCTCTTTGCGGCGCTCGATGACCTGTCGATGCAGTACCAGGACTCACCGCAGGAGCCCGGCCAGGTGAAGGTGCTGAACGCCGGCTACACGCTGCGTCCCATCTGGGACGGCTGGCGCATTTCCGCCATCTTCATCGACTCGAACAGCTCGGTGAGCAGCATCGGCGAGGGGGCTACGGGCGTCCTCGGCGCCGGGGAGATCTACAGCCTGCGCGCGAGCTACAGCCCGCTCACTTCGACCGCCACCACTCAAAGCGTGACGCTGGGATACGACTACAAGCACTTCCGCAATTCGATCACCGAGGGGGGCACCGCGGCACCGCTCGTGACGCCGATCTCCTACAGCAACCTGTCCGTGAGCTATCTCGGCACCTGGCACGCCGGCTGGCTCGACTCGGCGCTCAGTCTCACGCCGGACTTCGGCGTGCGCGGCGCACCCAACAACCCTGCCGACTTCGAGAACGATCGGTATCTCGGGCGGCCGAATTATTTCTACGTGCGCTTCGACAGCTCCGTGAGCGCGCACCTGCCGGCGGACTTCAGGCTGCTGCTGCGCCTCGCCGGCCAGTGGACCGAGGATCCGCTGATCAGCAACGAGAACTATTCGATCGGCGGAGCGGACGCGGTGCGCGGATACCTGGAGGCCGAGGAGCTCGGCGACGAGGCGCTGAAGGGAACGGCGCAGCTGCAGACCCCCACCTGGATGTGGCACGCCCGGCAGCTCTTCAATGTCTTCGGTTTCTACGATACCGGACGTACGCACGTGCTCGCGACCCTGGGCGAAGAGCCCGACTACGTGATCCTGCGCAGCTTCGGCGGAGGCATGAATCTCTTCCCGGGCTACTGGTTCAGCGGCACGCTCACCTGGGCGGACCCGCTCACCGACGGCACTTATACCCGCGCCCACCAGGGGCGGGTGCTGTTCATCTTCCGGGCCGCGTTCTGATCCGGCGATGTTGCCAGGCCGTCACATACGGGGCGTATAAGTTTTAAGCCCGCGTATAAGAGCAAAGCCCATGAAAAATCGGCGCGCGAAGCGCTCCCTGGTGCACCTGCATGTGGCGGCGGTCGTGGCGGCCTCGCTCGCCGGGGCGACACGGGCGGTCGCCGGCGGCCCGCTTCCGGTCCCGTGCGTTCCGGCAACCTGCGGCCCGAGCTCGCCGTCCTTCGTGACCTACGGGAAAGCCACCGCGACCGAGACCGGAAATACCCTCAATGTCGACCAGTCGAGCAATCTGGCGACGCTCAACTGGTCGTCGTTCAACATCGGCGCCGGCAACAGCGTGCGGTTCCAGCAGCCGACCTCGAGCTCGATCGCGCTCAACCGCATCTACCAGCAGAGCCCGAGCAGCATCTTCGGCGAGCTCACGGCCAACGGCCAGGTCTATCTCATCAACCCGAACGGCATCCTGTTCGGCAAGACCGCCCAGGTGAACGTTGCCGGGCTCATCGCCTCATCGCTCGGAATGTCCGACAGCACCTTCGAGAACGGCATTCTGACGCCGCTGGAGAGCGAGCAGCCGGCGCCGGCGCTGCAAGCGCAGGGCCCCGCGGCGGATGTGATCGTGCAGCAGGGAGCGCAGATCTCCGCCCCGGGGGGCCGGATCCTGCTGGCGGCGCCCGAGGTCGAGAACGCCGGCTCGCTGTCGGCAGCCGACGGACAGGTGATCCTGGCCGCCGGGCAGAGCGTGTATCTGCAGGCGAGCTCGGATCCGTCGCTGCGCGGCCTGGTGGTGGAGGTCGACCAGGGCGGGACGGCGTGGAACCAGCTCACCGGCCAGATTAGCGCCGACCGCGGCAACATCACCCTCGTCGGCCTGGCGGTGAACCAGGACGGCAGGCTCTCGGCGACGACCAGCGTCTCGGCGAACGGCTCCGTGAGGCTCGAGGCGGCCGATAATGTCACGTTCACCGGAAACTCCGTGGGCGATGAAGCCACCGACCCCACCGTGAATGTTTCGCTCGGGGCGACGCAGGGCGGCACGCTCACGCTCGGCCCCGGGAGCAGCATCGTGATCCAACCGGAGTACTCGAGCACCGCGACGGCGCCGAGCGACACCGCGCAGCTGCAGTCGCAGATCACGCTGGTGGGGCAGCAGGTATTTCTCGATGGCCCGACGATCGCGGCCCACAACGGCAACCTGCAGGTAGTAGCCGCCGCCAATCCGAGCGCCAACGGCGTCGGCGTATCGACGGATGGCAACCCCGAGGCCCAGATCCGCATTCATCCCGGCACCTCCATCGACCTCTCAGGCAGTACCGCCGAGCTGCCGATGTCGGCCAATATCCTCGAGCTGCAGTTGCATGCCAACGAGCTGGCGGACGACCCCACGCAGCGCAACGGGCCGCTGTATGGACAGACCGTGTACATCGACACGCGGGTCGGGACCAGCATCGTCGGGGCGACCGCGCTCGAGGAGGCCGAGCAGGCGGTCCCGTACAACGTCGCGTACCGCACCACGGCCGGCGGCAGCGCGAGCTTCGAGTCCGAAGGCGATGTCGTGGTCTCACCGGGCGCCACCATCAACGTCTCGGGCGGCCAGACGATCTACAGCGGCGGCGTGATCCAGACCACGCAGCTCGTCGGCGCCAACGGACAGCTGTACGACATCGGCACTGCCGATCCGCTCCTGGCCTATACCGGGGTGGTGAACCCCACCTTCACCGAGACGTTCAACAAATGGGGCGTGCAGACCGTCGTTGCCTCGACCGGTGCGGCTCAGTACCAGCCCGGCTACGTGCAGGGTGCCTCCGCGGGCAGCATCACTTTCGCCGCGCCCGCCCTGGCGCTGCAGGGGACGCTGCTCGGGTCGGCGGTGAACGGGCCGTACCAGCGCTCCGGCTCGGGAGTCGCCTCGGGCGGTACGCTCATTGTGGGTCTCGCGGGGGGCCTGCCCAACACCACCGGAGCCCCGTTCGAGGACTTCCTCACTCCGCCCATCGAGTTCGTCAACCAGGCCGCGCCCGTGGTGGCGCTGGATGGTGCGCCGATCGTGCCGCAGACGCTGCAGCTGCCGATCGCTTATCTCACCAGCGGCGGATTCCAGAAGACCGAGATCTACGGCGATTCCACGGTGACCGTGCCCGCGGGTGTAGCGCTCGACATGGTGCCCGGCAGCTTGCTGCAGATCGATGCGCCGCGGATCGATGTCTTCTCCAACATCACGAGCCTCGGCGGCAGCGTGCAGCTTGCGAGCGATTACAGCTATCTCTTCAACACCAATCCTGCCCCGCTGCCGGTGCGCGCCGGCATCGAGATCGGCGACGGCGTGATGATCGACGTGCGCGGCCAGTGGATCAACGACTCGGCGGACCTGGGACCCGAGCAGGCTTACCAGCCGACGCTGCAGAACGGCGGTCAGATCGACTTAAGCCTCGAGGTCACCGGTGGGGAGCTGGTGCTGGGGAACGACGTGACACTGCACGCGAGCGGCGGCGCCTTTGTCTCCAGCGGCGATGCGGTAACCGGCGGTACCGGCGGCTCGATCTCGATCCTGGCCTCCCCGCTCGACTCGGCGCTGCAGATCGGCAGCGGGCTCTCGCTCGATGCCTATGGGGTGGATGGCGCGGCGGGTGGCTCGTTCGCACTCAGCGCACCGCGCCTCTCGATCATGCCCGGAGCGGACTGGGGGCAGACGCAGCGCGTGGACGATCTGCTCTCGCCCGGCGGCGTGCTGTCGGTCGGCAGCGCGCTCTTCGCGGATGACGGATTCTCCTCCGTGGCGCTCACCGCCACCGGGGCCGTCGTGCCGGGCGCGACGACTCCGGACGTTCTCACCGTGCAGGCCGGCACGACCATCACGGCCACCGCGCAGACGCTCGAGCTCGACGGCAACTACCTGCTGCGGCCGGGCGGCGGCACCGTCACAGGCTTCGCACAGGCCACCACACTGCCGGAGGCGGAGCGCACGCCGAGCCAGGTATCGTTGAGCGTCCTGCCGCAGGCCGTGACCGCAACGCCGGCGCGGCTCGATGTCGAGGCGGGCTCGACGATCAGCACCGACCCCGGCGGAAGCATCCAGCTGATCGGTATCGGCGGCGTCTACGTCGACGGCACCCTGCGCTCGCCGGGCGGAACCATTACGTTGCAGGCACCTTCCCCCTCGCTCGTCGATCCGAACTATTCGGCGGTGGATCCAGGCTACGTGCCCGATCTCGTGGTCGAGCTCGGGTCACGCGCCGTGCTCGATGTGAGCGGTGCGGCCGTGACGACCCCCAACAATCTGGGCCTCACCCTCGGCAGCGTGCTGAACGGCGGCAGCGTCAACCTGTACGGCGACCGCGGCGCGGTCATCACCGATCCGGGCTCGATCATCGACATCGCGGGCGGCAGCGCGGTGCTGGATGAGCCCACCGCGCTGTACTCGGCGACCTACACGCCGGAGACCGTCGGCAGCTCGGCCGGTACGCTGACGGTCCGCTCCGGCGTCGGCGCCTCCCTGGGCGGCACGCTCGAGGCACGACCGGGCGCCGGCAACTATGGACAGCCGGCGGGCGGCACTCTCGCGCTCGAGCTGTCGCAGAGCAACCCCACCTGGTTCACGGTCAGCGCGAGCGCTCCGACCCCTTACCCCTCGGCGCCGTTCGACATTCAGCTGGTCTCCGCCACAGAGGGTGCGCCGCAAAGCCCGCAGGCGACCAACCTGGCCGTGCTCGGCATCTCGAATCTCGAGGCCTCCGGGATCGCCACGCTGCAGCTGCTGTCGGAGAACACCATCGAGTTCTCGAGCAGCAGGCCGCTGATTCTCGGCAGCGAGGCGGTTTTCGATGCGCCGGTGCTGAGCGTCGACAACGGCGTCAACGCCGTCGTGTCCGCCAACTACCTGCAGCTCAACAACTCCCAGCTGAGCGCACCTTCCTCCAGCGCTCTGCTGTCCGGCACCGGTACCCTGAGGCTCAACGCGCGGCAGATCGATCTGGTGGGCAACGAAGGCGTCTCCGGGGCGAGTCTCGTGACGCTCGACAGCTCCGGTGACGTGCTGCTGCGGGGGGTGGTGATCAACATCGAGGACCCGAATGAGCAGGGCAGTCTCACGCTCGCCGGCAATCTGACGATCGATGCGGCGCGCATCTATCCGGCGACCGCCACCGATTACAGCATCCAGACGCTCAATCCGGGGAACACCGTCACGCTCGGCCAGACCAACCCCTCACCCGGCATTCCGCTGTCTGCAGGCGGCTCGGTGTCGATCACGGCCGACGACATCCTCAGCGCTGGCACACTGCTCGCGCCCTTCGGGAGCATCACGCTCACGGCCGGCACCAGCCTCGATCTCGAGCCCGGGAGCCTGACTTCGGTGAGCGCCGCGGGCGCGCTGATTCCGTACGGACAGACGCAGCTCGGCCAGCAGCAGTGGGTGAACACCGGAAACGGTGCGAACGTGATCGATGCCATCCCACAGCGCGACGTGCAGCTGCAGGCGCCCGCCCTGACGATCGCCAAGGGGGCGACGGTCGATCTGCAAGGCGGGGGCGATCTCTACGCCTACGAGTGGGTTCCCGGGACCGGCGGCACCACGAATGCGCTGGCGCCCGGCACGATTCCCGGCTTGTACGCGGTCGTGCCCTCGATGCGCGGGCAGTTCGCGCCCTACGATCCCGGGCAGATGCTGGGCAGCACACTGCAACCCGGGGCGAGCATCTATCTCAGCGGCGGCGACGGGCTGGCCGCCGGCATCTATCCGCTGCTGCCGGCGAGCTATGCGCTGCTGCCGGGCGCATACCTCGTACAGGTGCAGTCGGGCTATGCCGGCATCGTCCCCGGGCAGGCGGCGAGCCTCAGCAACGGGACGCCGGTCATCGCCGGTTACCTGACGTTCGGAACCACCGGGACGCACGCGGGCGCCTACCAGGGCGTCGCTCTCTGGCCCGGCAGCTACGGGCAGCAGCTCGCCGAGTACGACCTCAGCTACGCCTCGACGTTCTTCTCCCAAGCGGCAGCCGCGGCCGGGCAGCCGCTGCCTAATCTGCCGGCGGATGCCGGACAGCTGTCGCTTGCGGTCGAGGAGAGCCTGAATGTCGCGGGGACGGTGCTCGGCAATCAGCCCGACTCCAAGGGCAAGCCCTCGACCATTGATATCAGTGCGACCAACCTCGAGAT
>JASHQW010000374.1 GCA_030038875.1 Gammaproteobacteria bacterium
GAAGCGCACGGTCGAGAGCACCACCAACCCGACGCCACCGAAGATGAGCGCCAGCCCGTCATAGTGGCCGCCGCGGCCCGAGAGCTTCACCAGCTGCGCGGCGCGCCCGCTCAGCGCCTCGGTGGTGAGCGCCAGCAGGAACAGGTTGAACTTCTCGATCACGAAGCCGAAGGCGATCATCGCGATGCCGGTGCGCACCCAGGCGAGAAACGTGCGCTCGTTCGCCGCATGGTCACTGTAACCCGTGATCATTGCGATCCTCCGTTGCTGTCGATGGGAGCACAGTTGGTGCGCCCGGAGAGCGCGCAGTCCTGAAGCCGCCCGGAGTCCCCGAGAAGCTTCACCAGCACGAGCCCGAGCGCGATCAGGACGAGCGCCACGAGCAGCCCGAGCACCGCTGCGCGGCGCGAGGGCGGCCCGCGCGGTTCCCGCGGCTCCTCAGACATGGATGCGCTTCATCGCGGGATCATACAGCGCTCGGGCGGAGACCACGGCCGGATAGAGCTTGCCGCCGATATCGACCTGCCACTCCCCACTCGCGAGATACGCCTCATCGACGGTCGCCTTCGGCTCCCCGTGCGGCTCGATCATCGCGAGCCCGACGGCGCCGCCCAGCGTGTGGCCGTAGGATGCGGCGCGCACGTAGCCGACCGGCACCCCGTCGCGGCGTACGACCTCGGCGTGGAACATGAGAGGCTCGGGATCCTTCACCAGCACCTGCACCAGGCGGCGCTTGAGCGGGCCGGCGGCTCGCTGCGCGAGCACCGCCTCCTTGCCGATGAAGCCCTCCGGCTTCCTCAAATCCAGCGCGAAGCCGAGACCGACCTCGTAGGGAACGTCGGTGTTGTCGATGTCGTGGCCGTAATCGCGGTAGCCCTTCTCCATGCGCAGGCTCCCGAGCGCCTTGAGTCCGGCATGCCGCAACCCGAGCTCGTGTCCCGCCGCGACGAGGCGATCGTATACATGGGTCGCCTGCTCGGCGGCCACGTACAGCTCGTAGCCGAGCTCGCCGAGGTAGGTGATGCGGATACAGAGCACGCGCGCGAGGCCGATGTCGATCTCGCGTGCGGCGCGGAACGGGAAGGCTGCGTTCGAGAGATCGGCGCCGGTCAGCCTCTGCAGCAGCGCGCGCGAATTCGGCCCCTGCACGTTGAGCTGCCCGTAGGCGGAGGTGACGTCGGTGACACTGGCATGCGCTTCATCGCCGATGTGGCGCCGCATCCAGGTCTCGGCGTGGCGCACCATGGTGTCGGTCACCACCACCAGGTAGCGCTCGTCGGCGAGCTTGGTGACGGTGAGATCGGCCTCGAGTCGGCCGGCCTCGTTCAGCCATTGCGTGTAGGTGATGATCCCCGCCGCGCCATCCACCTGATTCCCGGAGATGCGATTGAGGCAGCGCCCGGCATCGCGGCCCTGCACCAGGAATTTCCCCATGAACGACATGTCCATGAGGATGACGTTCTCGCGCGCCGCGCGGTGCTCCTCGCGCCAGCGCCCGAACCAGCTCGGGCGTCCCCAGGTCAGCGGTCCGGGATCAGGCATGGTCCCGGGGTCTCCGTACCAGTCGGGGCTCTCCCAGCCGCTCACCTCTTTAAAGTATGCGCCTGCCGCCGCGAGCCGCTCGTGGAACGGCGACTTCCTCACGCCACGCGCCGTCGTGAGCGACATGAACGGGTAGTGGCACCTGTAGACCATGCCGAGCGATTCGACCGTGCGTGCGCGCCGGTACTCGGGATTGGTCTGCGTCACGCGCAGCCGGTCGATGTTGAAGCCGGTGACGTCAACATCGGGGTAGCCCGTCACGATCCAGTGGGCAAGCACGCGCCCGAGGCCCCCACCGGTGAGGACGCCGATGGAGTTGAGCCCGGCGGCGACAAAGTAGCCGCGGAGCTCCGGCGCCTCACCGACGATGGGCCGCAGGTCCGGAGTGAAGCTCTCCGGCCCGCAGAAGAAGCGCTTCATGCCCACTTGCTGCGTGATCGGCACGCGCGACATGGCGCGCTCGAGAAACGGCGTCATGCGCTCCCAGTCGGGCGGCAACTCGCCGAAGGAGAAGTCGCCGGGGATCCCCTCCACCTTCCAGGGCGCACACACGGGCTCGAAGAGCCCCACCATGAGCCCGCCGCCCTCCTCGCGGTAATAACCGTAAGCGCCCGGATCCTCGAGCACCGGCATGTTGGGCGGCAGATCCCTGATCGCCTCGGTGATCAGGTAGTAGTGCTCGGCCGCCTGGTTGGCGATCGTGACGCCGCTCGCCGCGCCGAGCTGCCGCGCCCACATGCCGGCGCAGTTGACGACGATCTCGGCCCTGATGTCGCCGAGCGCGGTGCGCACGCCGGTCACGCGGCCGCGCGTCTGCAGGACGCCGGTCGCGGGCACGCCCTCGATGATCCTGACGCCCCGCTGGCGCGCGCCCTTGGCGAGCGCCATGGTGACATCCACGGGATTGACGCGTCCGTCCTCCTTCACATAGAAGCCGCCCTCGATGTCGTCGACGCGCGCGAGCGGAAAGAGCTCGAGCACCTCGCGTGGCGAGAGCTCCTCGACGTCGATGCCGCAATAACGGTTGAACGCCGCGACGCGCCGGTATTCCTCGAGGCGGTCCTTGTCGGAGGCGACCTCGATGAAGCCGATCTGCGCAAGTCCCGTCGACTGGCCGGTCTCGGCCTCGAGCCGCCGGTAGAGATCGCGCGAGTACCTGCGCATCTCGGTCGAGGTCTCGGAGGTCGAGCCGAAGGTGACCATGAGGCCCGCGGCGTGCCAGGTGGTGCCCGAGGTGAGCCGGTCGCGCTCGAGCAGCACGACGTCCTGCCAGCCCATGGCCGCCAGGTGGTAGGCCACCGAAGTGCCGATGATCCCGCCGCCGACGATGACCGCGCGGGCTGAGGCCGGAAGACTGGCCGGCGGTGGGCTGCTCGCGCTCACGGAGGCGGGCGCAATCCGCCCTCAGCTGCCCTTGCCCCAGCGGTAGCTGAGCCGCAACCCGTACACGCGTGGCTCGTTGGTGGTGAGGCGCAGATCGAAATTGCCGGTATTGCTGTAGATGATGGCGTTCTTGTTCGTCAGGTTCGTGATGTAGAGCTCCACCAGCCAGCGCTCACCCTCGGCAGGATTGAGGCCTAGCCGCACGTTCATCAGCGTATACGGCGGCTGCAGGATGCGCGGCAGCCCCGTGTTCTTGTCGTCGGGATTCAAGCCGTTGTACATGTCGCCCTTGTGGGTCATATCGAACTGCAGGTAGCCGTGCAGACTGCTCGCGAGCGGATACTCGTAGCGCGTGTTCCAGCTCCAGTTGAAGAAGGGCGCAAACGGCAGCCGCTCGCCTACGTAGGAGTCGTAGTTGGGGCTCGCGGCCGAGGTCACGCTCGCCTGCGTGTAGTTCGCCGACGCCTGCAAGGACCAGTTGTCGGTGACCTTATAGTCGATGTTCGACTCGGCGCCGTAGATGCGTGCATCGCCGACGTTGATGTTGTAGCTCGAGGAGGGACAGACGAGCGCGTCGTAGATGAGCGCCTGCAGATTCTTCCAGTCCATGTCATAGACGGCGCCGTTCCATAACAGGCGATTCCCGAGGCTGGTCGTCTTCCACCCGAACTCGTAGTTATTGAGCGTGTCCGGATCGTAGGTCTGCGTCACGCCCGACGTGTAGCAGCCGCCGGGGAGACCTGCGTTCGAGCCGCCGGGGCGGAAGCCCTGGCCCCAGTCGGCGTACACCATCACGTGATCGGTGAATTTGTAGCTGATGCCGGCCTTGCCGTCCCACTTGTGCGAGGTAGAGGTGAAGTAGCTCGGGGAGTTGGGAGCATAGGCGAAGCCCAGGATCGGCGTGTTATAGGCCTCATCGTCGTGAAAGTGCACTACACCCGCTTCCACGTTGAGCTTGGGTGTCACATCGAAGTTGATGTTGGCGAACTCGGTGGTCTGCAGGATGTCCGAGGTCTCCGTGTAGGTGTACCAGACTCCGGGCGGCAGCGTGCGCTGCGTAATGCCGTAATAGGCAAGCTCGGACTGGAAGGCCTGGCCCTGATACTGCAGTCCCGGCATGTAATAGGTGTTGGTGTAATTGTCGTCGATGGTCTTCTCCCAGTAGAGGCCCGCGAGCCAATGGAACCGCCCTCCCTCCTTGGAGGAGAGCCGCAGCTCGTTGGACCAGCGCTGGGGGTCGATGGCGTAGTAGTAGAACTGCACCGCCGGGTTGCAGCCGGAGAACGGCGTGCCGTTGCCGTAGTACGGGTCGGTGAGGCAGGTGAAGCCCTCCTGCGTGCCGGGGTAGCCCGTCGGCGGGGTGTTGCGGGCGCCGGCGTTGAAGTTCTGCTCGTACTGCGAGTACTCGTCCCACTGGCGCCGCTCCTGGTTCCAGTAGGTGCTGGCGAATACCAGGTCGCCGATGCCGACATCCCCGTCCACGTGGAAGTCGACCATGTTCGTCTCGAACAGATTCGACTCCGGACCGAAGCGCTCGACCGTGAGCGGCGCGAGCGTCGGATCCTCGTCCCACGCGCCGAGAGTATGCTGGCGCTGGAAGGCATAGGTGAGGAGCGCGCTCCACCCCTCGCTGAACTGTGCCTTGAGCTCCGCGCGGCCGCCCTCGACGTTCTCGCGGTTGTAGTCCTCGCGCGCCCACTGCGCGTTGTTCGACACCGCGCCGTTCACCCAGGTGCGGGTGGTGAGCTCGTTGCTAATGAACCCGCCGTGCGAATCGCTGAAGGCGGAGATGCGCAGGCCGAGGACGCCGTCGATCAGGGCGGCGTTGAGGAATCCCTGGTAGCTCCAGTTCTGTTGTGCATTCTGGATCTGCCCGCCGTCGAAGTCGACGCCGGCGCTGAAGGCGTTGAGATCCGGCTTGTTGGTGATGTAGCGGATTGTGCCCGACATCGATCCGGCGCCGAAAGTCGTGCCCTGCGGGCCGTTCAGGATCTCGATGCGCTCGATGTCGTACAGGTGCAGGTCGGGCTGCGCTCCCGTATAGCTCATCGACATGTCGTCGACGAAGAAGCCGGTGGAGGACGTGTTCGCGTAATTGGGGTTGCTGCCGTCGGAGACGCCGCGCATCACGAACAGCTGCGTGCCGGGACCGGTGCTGATATAGGAGATGGACGGCACCTTCTGCAGGTAGTCGTCCATGTTCTCGATGGCGAGGTTCTTGAGGTCCTGCTGACTGAAGACGTCGACGCTGATCGGCACCTCCTGCAGGTTCTCCTGGCGCTTGCGCGCGGTGATGACCACTTCCTGCAAGCCGCCCGAGCTGCCTGATTCCGGGGTGGTAGCAGCGGCCGCGTCCGCCCGCACTCCCGGGGAGGCCGCCACCGAGGCCAGCGCCGTCGCCACGGCCAGGCCGATTCTCGACGAAGCGCGCACCGCTCGCCCGCTGCGGCGCGGACGGCTCGAAGACTTGCGGTTTCCCCCTGACGGCATCCGACTCCCCCCGGTTTTATGCGGCGGCCTCGTGGCGTGGCCGGCGGGCCGCTCTGGACTGATTTACGATCATCCTTCGAGCACGAGGCTCTAGTCAAACGGTCGTTCAATAGCCGCTCAGGTGAAGCGCTCCAGACAATCGCCCAGGGCGCGCTTGAGCGGCTCGAGCTCCTCCTCGAAGTGCCGCCAGTGCCCCACCGCGGAGGTGTAGATCGGCTGGCGCACCTGCTCGGCGCTCGCCGTGCGCACCGGACGCTGCGTCTCGTGGAAGGCGAGGCAGGCGGGTTCGAACCCGAGCCCGCAGTGCTCGAGCAGCCGGCGGATACCGGCCTCGGGGGAGCGCACCAGCTCCTCGTAACGGACGTGCAGCACCTTGCCGGGCAGGACAGCGTCCCAGTGATCCATGAGCGCAAGGTAGCAGCGATAGTAGCGTCCGAGATCCTCGAGGTCGTAACTAAATGTCTGCCCCTCCGCGAAGTACTGCTTGAAGCTGCTGAAACAGGCATCCATGGGGTGACGCCGCACATCGATCACCGTCGCATGCGGCAATATCGCGTGGATCAGGCCGACGTGGCTGAAGTTATTGGGCAGCTTGTCGGTGAAGCGCGGGCGTTGGAGCCGCAGGAGCGGCGCAGTCTCCTCGACGTAGCGGCGGCCGAGCTCCGTGAGGCGTTCGGCGGGAACTGCCCCCACGGCCTGCGGGTAGCCGGCGCGCCCCTTGGCCATGTCGTCGAACTCATGGACGATGTTGAGGACGTTCGGCAGCTCCATCGTGCCTTCGACCGCCGAGTGGCTGGCGAGGATCTGCTCGACCAGCGTCGAGCCGGAGCGCGGCAGTCCGACGACGAAGATCGGTGCCTGGCTCGCATCCCCGCTGCCGCGGCGGGCCGCGAAGAATTCCGCATTGAAGAATTCCCGGATCCGCGCGCTGCGGCGCTCGAACTGCCCGATGTCGAACGGCACCTCCCGGCGGCGCAGCTCCGCGCCCCGGGCATAATGAGCGAAGGCTTCCCCGTAGCGCTCGCGCTGCTCGAAGGCCTTCCCGAGCGCGTAGTTGAGCTGCGCCTCGTTCGAAGGACTGCGTGGGTCGGAGGCGATCAGCCGCTCCATGGCCGAGATCTCGCTGTCGCTGAAGCGATAGTTCTTGAGATCCGCCAGGCTCCAGTAGCCTTCAGCGCGCCCCGAATCCATCGCGAGAGCCGCCTTGTAGGAGGCCTCGCTCGCGGCGCGCCGGCCGAGCGTCTTCTGCAGATGCCCGATCGACATCTGCAAACCCACCTCCTGCGGCCGCAGCGCCAGAGCGCGCTCGTAGGCCTCGACCGCCTCCCTCTGCCGCATGAGCCGGATCGCGACCGCCGCCGTCG
>JASHQW010000375.1 GCA_030038875.1 Gammaproteobacteria bacterium
TGCTCCATTCCGGCGCCGGCGCTGTGCGCCAGCAGGCAACAGGCGCGCGCTTCTTGCGGACGCGTCAGCAGTGCCGACACCTGCGTGGCCGGCGCCACCGTGACGATCAGGGGCTCGATCGCGGCCGAGCTGCCGCCGGGGAGGCCCGACATAGGCTGTCCAGTGTGCTGGCGCTGCATGCAACCCGGGGCGGATAGTGTAGTCTGGAATTGTGGGGCTCGCCCGTGAGGAGGATCGTGTCCTATGAGCCAGCCATCGACCCCGAGCCCGATGCGCCTCGCAGCGGCGCTGCTCGTGTCCGTGTCTCTTGCCGCGGTGGCGCGTGCGGCGGAGCTCGCCACCCTGCAGGTCGTCTTTTCACCCCTCGCCGAAGCCAAGTTCGAGCGCTATGGCAAGAGCGAGGAGCGGGTGCTGCAGGAGAGGATTCGCGACGCAGTGGTCAAAGTCTGCCAGGCGAGTCTGCCGCGTGGAGTCAGCATCTCCGTAGTGGTGAATGACGTCGCACCGACCTATCCGACGTCCGAGCAGCAAGACAGCGACCCGAGTATCGACCCGGTCGAGACGCATTACCTGGGCGGCGCGAGCCTGACTGGTTATGTGCTCGGCGATCACGGCCAGGTGCTGAAGACGGTCAGCCATCGCTACTTCCCCCCCACGATCCACTGGCGCTCGCAGGTGTTCGAGCCGTGGGCGGACGCGGACAAGGCGATCGGGCAGTTCGCCGATCAGCTGAAGGAGGCCTGCCGCAGCGTGCATCCCTGAGGCGCGGCTTTCATCGCAGTGCCGTAATCCAGGCTGCAAACGGCGGCAGCGTCAGCGGCTCGTCGACCGGGCGCTCGCTGCGATCGTCGGGACTCACCAGTAGCGGCACGAGGCGCGTGGCGGCGAGGCCGGCGCCCGACAGTCCCAGCGCGACGCGTTGCGTGGTGTCAGACATGTTGAGCATAACCACAACCGCGCTGCCATCGGCTGCGACTCGCGCGTAGCTCAACACCCTGGGATTCTCCGGGTCGAGCATCACCAGCCGGCCGTCTCGCAGCGCCGCGTTGCTGCGGCGGAGCGCGATCAGGCGCCGGTGCCAGTTGAGGAGCGAGCCGGGCTCGGCGAGCTCCGTCGCCACGTTCACAGTGCGATAGCTCGCCGGCACCGGAAGCCAGGTGTGAGGATTGCTGCTGAAGCCCGCCTGGGCATTGGAGGTATCCCACTGCATCGGCGTGCGTTCCCCGTCGCGGCCTTTCTCCCGCGGCCAGCCGCTGATGCCGATCGGGTCGCGCACGTCCTGCACGCGCTGCGGTGTGGCGGTACGCTGCCCGATCTCCTCGCCCTGATACAACAGCACCGCCGCGCGCTGTGTCAGGAGCAATGCGGCGACGATCCGCGCGATCGCCGTGTCGTGGACGCCATCCCCGTAGCGGTCGATGCTGCGCACGTTGTCGTGATTGTCGAAGACGAAGAGCGGCTGCCCGCCTGCGAGCTCGGTGTCGGCTTCCACCATGCGCCGGCGGAACGCGACGGCATCGAGCTTGTTGCCCAACCCGAACAGGGTGTCCATCGGCAGCTGCAGCTCATCGTGCCGCGCGCCCCCGTACCAGGGGGCGATGTCCGCCGTCTTCCTGAGGTAGGTCTCGCCGATCAGGACGCGCTCTCCGGGATAGCTGTCGGTCATGGCGCGCATGCGGCGTATGACGTCATGGACTTCCGGCAGATTGTCGGTGTAGATGTTGTCAAGGATCGGGTCACCCTGCGCGTTAGTGCCGCCGAGCACCGGCTCGTCGCGCAGCCGCTGATCCTCGTACAGCGTGGTGATGGCATCGAGGCGGAAGCCCACGACACCGCGATCCAGCCAGAAGCGCATGGCAGCGAACATCGCCGCCTCGACCGCGGGGTTGCGCCAGTTGAGGTCCGGCTGCTGGCGATAGAACTTGTGATAGTAGAACTGCCCGACCGCCGGAACCCATTGCCATGCCGATCCGCCGAACAGGCTCACCCAGTTGTTGGGCGGGACGTGCTGGCCGTTGGCAGCGACGCGGCCCGCGTTCCAGCAGTACCAGTCGTGCTGCGGATCGCTGCGTGATGCGGCGGCGGCGATGAACCACGGGTGCTTGTCGGAGGTGTGATTGAGCACCATGTCGAGGATGACGCGGATGTGGCGGGCACGCGCCGCGGCGACCAGGCGATCGAAGTCGGCGAGCGTGCCGTACTGCGGATCGACCCCGCGGTAGTCGGAGATGTCGTAGCCGAAGTCGACCTGAGGCGAGGGATAGAACGGCGCGATCCAGATAGCGTCGACGCCCAGCGACTCGAGGTAGGGCAGCCGCTGCCCGATGCCGTTCAGATCGCCGACGCCATCGCCGTTGGAATCCTGGAAGCTGCGCGGATAGATCTCATAGATGACCGCCTGCTGCCACCACGGTGGCGGCGGTGCCGCGAGCGAGGCACCGCAGGCACAGCAACCCGCGATGAGCGCCAGCAACGTCGCTGCGCGGCGCGCCCGCGTTGACGGTCGTAGCGCCGTATGCATAAATCCCCCGCTCCTGTCGGCGACGCCATCGCAGAATGAAACTCCGCGCATAGTACGCGTAAATGCACACCAGCAAACCGCGACTGTCGTTCTGGCAGATCTGGAACATGTGCTTCGGCTTTCTCGGACTGCAGTTCGCCTTCGGCCTGCAGAATGCCAACATCAGCCGCATCCTGCAGACCTTGGGCGCGGCGGTCGAGCACCTGCCGGTGTACTGGATCGCCGCGCCGTTCACCGGGCTGGTTGTGCAGCCGCTCATCGGCTACTTCTCCGACCGCACCTGGACGCGGCTCGGGCGCCGCCGGCCCTACTTCCTCGGTGGCGCGCTGCTGGCGGCGACGGCGCTGGTGCTGATGCCGCGCGCCGCGAGCCTGTGGATGGCGGCGGGGCTGCTGTGGATGCTGGATGCCGCCATCAATGTCTCCATGGAGCCGTTCCGCGCCTTCGTCGGCGATCAGCTGCAACCCAACCAGCGGCCGGCCGGCTATGCCATGCAGAGCTTCTTCATCGGCGTCGGCGCCGTAGTGGCGAGCATGCTGCCCTGGCTCCTCGAGCGGGCCGGTGTCAGCAACTCGGCCACCGCCGCCTCGGGCAGCGGTGCAATCCCCGATACCGTGCGCCTGGCATTCGACATCGGCGCGGTGGCGCTGCTCGGCGCGATCGCCTGGACGACGCTGCGCTCGCGGGAGTACTCGCCGCAGGAGCTCATGGGATTCGACGACGCGGTGCCACGCGGCGCGCGGGCCGGCGCTGCCGACGCCGCACCGGTCGAGCTCGCCCGCCAGCGCTGGATCGCGCTCCTGTGCATCGCCGCGGGCGCAGTGGTGATCGCGCTGGTCGCGACCCGGCCGCAGCTCGATCCGCAGGTCTACCTGCTGGGCGCGGGACTCGTGCTGTGGGGCACGGCGCTCGGGCTGTATGGTGTCGGCATGCGCGCCGGGGCTTTCGGTTCCATCATGCGCGACCTGATGACAATGCCGGTGGCGATGCGGCGTCTCGCGCCGGTGCAGTTTTTCTCGTGGGTGGCGCTCTTCTCCATGTGGATCTACACGACTCCCGCGGTCGCGCAGGTCGATTTCGGCGCGACGGATCCGCACTCCGCTGCCTACAATCGCGGCGCGAACTGGGTCGGGGTGCTGTTCGGGGCCTACAACTTCTGCGCGGCGCTCGCGGCGGTGCTGATTCCGCTCATGGTCCGGCGCCTCGGCCTGCGGGCGAGTCACCTGGTCAATCTGTGGCTGGGCGCGGCGGCCTTGCTGTCGTTCGCCATCGTCCGTGACGCCCATTGGCTGCTCCTGTCCATGGTAGCCATGGGCTTCGCCTGGGCTTCGATCCTTTCGCTACCCTACGCGTTGCTCTCGGACAGCGTAGCGGCGGAGAAGATGGGTCTATACATGGGCGTGTTCAACTTCTTCATCGTGATCCCGCAGCTCGTGGCGGCGACACTCCTGGGGCTGGTGCTGCGGGTGCTGTTCGGCGGCGCCCCGCTGTACGCGCTGCTTCTGGGCGGGGGCTGTTTTCTCGTCGCGGGACTGCTCGCGCTGCGCGTGCCGCAGCCCGAAGTGTAAGCGGCGCCTTCAGGAACGGCGCGCCACGGGCGCGCTCGAGGCACGCACGACGAGGCGCGCCGGCAGGACCCGATCGGTCGCGGCCTCGCCGCGCACCAGCCGCAGCAGCGTGTCGACAAGGATCTCCCCGGCGAGGCGTGTGTCCTGCATGACGGTCGTCAGGGCCGGGCTCGCGAGGCTCGCAGCGGCGATGTCATCGAACCCGGCGACCGACAGCTGCTCCGGGACCGCCACCGCGTGCTCGCGCAGCGCCCGCATCGCGCCGAGCGCGATCAGATCGCTGGCGGCGAGCAGCCCGTCGAAGGGGACTTGCCGCTCGAGCAGCGCGAGTGCGGCCGCGTGCCCGGCCTCCTCGGTACTGATCGCGTCGGCCTGCAGCGCGGAGTCGACTGTCAGGCCGCGCTGCGCGAGTGCGGCCGCATAGCCCCGGTAGCGCTCGAAGAACTCCGGGTAGCGGCTGGAGGCGTGGCCGATGAAGGCAAGGCGCCGCCGGCCGCAGTCGAGCAGGTGCGCCGTGGCATCGCGGGCGCCCTGGAAATTGTCGCAGCAGACGGCATGACCGGGCTGCCCCTCCTGCACCTGTCCCCAGCGCACGAAGTGCACGCCACTATCGATGAGCGCATCGAGGCGCGGGCGATACAGGTGATAGTCGCCGTAGCCGAGCAGAATGATGCCATCCGCCCTGCGGCCGTACTCGCGGTCGCTGTGCTCAGCGGGCGTGCGGGGCTGGAACGACACCAGCAGGTCGTAGCGCCGTTCGGCGCAGGCGCGGGTGATCGAGCCCAGCATCGAGTGGAAGAACGGGTTGATCAGCGAGTCATCGGGAGTCGGATCCTCGAAGATCAGCAACGCCAGCGTGCGGGTCTGGCGCGTGCGCAGGCTCGAGGCATTGCGGTCCACCGAGTACTGCAGCTGCTCGGCGATGGCCCGGATCCGCTCCCGAGTCGCTGTGCTGACCATCGGGCTGCCGCGCAACGCCCGTGACACCGTGGGCTGGGACACCCCGGCAAGATGGGCGATCTCGAGCGAAGTCGGTTGCGCGGCTTTGCGCGCAGCACTTTTCCCCTGCATGCGTACGAATCCCCCCCGAAGGAGGAAGCTTACGCTAATCCGCTCGCTGCTTCCCAACGGTTTCATCGACGCAACAGAGCCGCTCGCGAGGGCCGCAAATCCGCGGCGCCGTGCACCTCGTGCAATGAATACGTATGTGGCGGGATTGGCAAGGCCGCCTGCCCGACTACACTCGCGCTTCATACAAACACGCGGCGCAGATGGGGCTCATCGCCGACCGCGCGCCGTCAGATGGGGCGATTGCGACGCGTGCCAAGCGGCACGCCAAGGGGGTTGCAAAGTGCTGAAGACCAAAAGAAGTCGCGGTCAGCGTGCGTTTCCGCCGCTGTCGATGTCCGTTACCGGGTGCGTGATTATGTTGTGCGCGGGCCAGGGTGCCCGCGCCCAGCAGGCGCAACCCACGTCTCCTCCGGAGCAGGAAAACGCCCCGCTCCAGGAGATCGTGGTGAGCGGCATCCGCAAGGCCGTCGAGGAGGCGATCGCTCTCAAGAAGGACTCTGACCTCATCGTCGAGGCAGTGTCGGCCGAGGACATCGGCAAGCTGCCCGACCTCAGCATCGCCGATTCGATCGCGCGGCTGCCGGGCGTAGCGGCACAGCGCGACCAGTATGGCAACGCGACCCAGCTCAGCATCCGCGGCATGGGCCCCGACTTCGTCGGCACCACGCTGAACGGGCGCTCGCAGACCTCCACCCAGGACACGCGCTCGGTCGACTACGCGAGCTACCCGGCGGAGCTGATCAACGCCGTCGTGGTCTACAAGACTCCCGATGCCTCGCTCATCGGGCAGGGGCTCGCCGGCACGGTCGACATCCGCACGGTCAAGCCGCTCGACTCCGACGGGCTCACCGTCGCGGCGAACGCCCGTAAGGAATGGCTCGGCAAGGGCCTGCCGGAGAGCGGCTATGGGGACCGCTTCAGCCTGTCGGTGATCGACCAGTTCTTCGATCACACGCTCGGCGTCGCGGCCGGCATCGCCCGCCTCGACGACCACGGCGGTACCACCGACGATTCCGGTACCTGGGGCAGCGGCAGCATGCAGTACGACGGCGCGACCGTGAACGTGCCGTACGCGGGACTCAACGAGGAGAGCGACCAGGCCCACCAGAGCCGCACCGGCCTGATGGCCGTGGTGCAGTGGAAGCCGAACGACCATGTCGAGAGCGAGGTCGACGCGTTCTACTCCAAGTTTTTCACCGAAGACCGCCTGTGGGAGCTCCAGATGGGTCTGTCGGGTCCGCAGGGTCCGAACGGCATGGGTGCCAGCGACTACCTCAACCCGGCGACCGGCCTGTACGACTGGGTCTGGCGCCAGCCGCCGACCACGCTCGTCGATGCGGACATCGTCGACGGCACGGCGGTGAGCGGTACGATCGACGGCGTGCGCCCGGTCATCCAGAACATCGCCATCGGCAGCGACCAGCGTCTGCGTTCGATCGGGTGGAACACCAAGTTTGAGGTGACCGACGACCTGAAGTTGACGGCGGATCTGTCGGCGAACGACGCCTATAACCAGAACTACGATATCGAGACCTACGCCGGCACGCCGACGGTGTACAACCCGGCGCTCGGCTCGACGACGCCGATTACCTCCGCGCCGCCGGGACAGCTCGTGCCTGGGCTCACGAACATCACGTTCAACGCCAACAACCTGGCGATCGGCTCGAGCCTCAACTTCGCGAACCCGCAAAATACGGTGTTCACCGACGTGCTGGGCTGGAGCTGCTGCGGGCAGGAGCAGCCGGGCTACATCAAGTACCCGCTGACGCGCGACCGTCTATATGAGGTCAACCTGGGCGGCACGCTCGACCTGCACGACGCCTGGTTCAAGGACTTCCGCTTCGGCGTGGACCTGACGGACCGTCACAAAGAGAACTCCACGGATGAAGGCTACCTGTGGGTCAAGGGGACCAACGGCGCGCTCTACCAGAACGGGGCGCACATTCCGGGCGACACGCTCGAGCTGGCCGGGGAGTCGGGGCTCGAGATCCCGACCTACGACGTCTATTCGCTTTGGAATCAGTACTTCCAGATCGGCCAGCGCGCCACACCCGACATCCTCTCCAAGGACTGGACGGTCAATGAGCAGCTCGTGACCGCCTTCGGGCAGTACGACATCAAGAGCCAGCTGGGCCCCATCCCGCTGGGCGGCAACATCGGCGTGCAGGTCGTGAATGCGGACCAGACCTCAACGGCCTATGCGGCCACCGGAGTGAACGGCCAGGATGCGCTGCTGCCCGGCTATGAGCCGATTCTGGTCAACCTCGGGGCCACCAGCACTTACGTGCTGCCGAGCCTGAACCTGGTGGGAGATCTTGGCGACGGGCAGAAGCTGCGTCTGTCGATCGCGCGGCAGATGGCGCGGCCCAACATGATCGACATGAACGCCTCCACCAGCGTCACGGTCATCCCCAACCCGAACCCGGGCCAGTCGGGCAACCTGCTCTCGGGCTCCGGCGGCGACCCGTACCTCAAGCCGTTCCTGGCGAAGGCCCTCGACCTGAGTTACGAGAAGTACTTCGAGAACCGCGCGTACCTGAGCGTCGCGGGTTTCTACAAGCACCTCGACTCGTACATCCTGCAGATCCAGAACAACAGCTTCGATTTCACCGGGCTGGTCTCGCCGGGCCTGCAGGTACCGACCGAGGTTGGAGAATACACGACCGACGTCAACGGCAGCGGCGGCAAGATCTACGGCTCCGAGTTCGCCTTCTCGCTTCCCTTCGACATCCTGACGCGCTACCTGGATGGCTTCGGCATGGCGGCCAACTACACCATCACCAACAGTGACATCACGGAGCCGAATATCATCGGCAACTCGGGCAACGGCACCACCGTGATCAGCAGCGGCGGCACCATGCCGCTGCCCGGACTGTCGCAGCATACCGGCGCACTCGAGCTGTACTACGAGCGCGCGGGCTTCGAGGCGCGCGTCGCCGAGCGCTACCGCACGGAGTTCATCGGCACGCTGATCTCGAACTTCGGCGTCCCGGGCTACGAGTACGTGCGCACCGAGGCGCCGCTCGATGCGCAGCTCAGCTACCTGATTCAGCAGGGCTGGCTGAAGGGTCTGCAGGTACAATTACAGGGACAGAATCTGAAGAACACGCCGTTCCGTACCTCCAACACCATCACCGGAGCCACGACCAACCAGTACTTCGGCAAGACGTACCTGGCCGGTCTCAACTACAAGTTCTGACGGCCGGCTCCGCAGGCCCCGACCCATCGCGGTGCGCGGGCGGGGCCTGCCTCTTGCAGCAATGGAGCGCATGTGCTTGACGCGCGGCAGCTAGGACGCATCGTCATCGCCGGTGGCGGCACCGCCGGCTGGATGACGGCCGCGGCCTTTGCCCACACGCTGCGCGACCGCTACCGCATCGAGCTCGTCGAGTCCGACGAGATCGGCACGGTAGGCGTCGGCGAGGCGACGATTCCCATGATCCAGCGCTATAACAGCGCGCTCGGCATCGAGGAGGACGAGTTCCTGCGCGCCACGCAGGGGACCTTCAAGCTCGGCGTGGAATTCGTCGGCTGGCATCGGCCGGGCGAGTCGTACCTGCACGGCTTCGGCCAGATCGGCCAGGATCTGGGGGTCCTCACCTTCGACAAGTACTGGCAGCGGCAGGCGTTGCTCGGACGCGCCGCCCCCCTGGGCGAGTACATCCTGGCGGTAAGCGCCGCGCGCGCCGGCAAGTTCATGCGGCCGGTGACCGACCGGCCGCAGTCCCCGCTCGCCGGCATCACCTACGCTTTTCAGTTCGACGCCAGCCTCTACGCCCGCTACCTGCGGCGCCGCGCGGAAGCACAGGGCGTGATCCGGACCGAGGGGAGGATCGTCGATGTCACGCTGCGCGCCAGCGACGGCTTCGTCGAGTCACTGACGCTCGCCGACGGGCGGCGCGTCGCGGGCGATCTGTTCATCGACTGCACTGGGTTCGCGGGCCTGCTCATCGAGAGGCAGCTGGCGACCGGCTTTGAGGACTGGTCGCGCTGGCTGCCGTGCGACCGCGCGCTGGCCGTGCCTTCCGCGGCCGACGCGGCGCCGCTACCCTGCACGCGCGCCACGGCGCGTGCCGCCGGCTGGCAGTGGCGCATCCCGCTGCAGCACCGCACGGGGAACGGCCACGTGTACGCGAGCGCCTGCATGAGCGACGAGGAGGCCTACGCCGTTCTCACCGCGAACCTCGGCGGCCCGCCGCTCGCCGAGCCGCGGCCGCTGCGCTTCCGGGCGGGCATGCGCGCGCGCGCCTGGAACCGCAACGTCATCGCCATCGGCCTCGCCGGCGGCTTTCTCGAGCCGATTGAATCGACCAGCATCCATCTCATCCAGACCGTCGTGGCACGCCTGCTCGAGTTCTTCCCCGATCGCGGCTGCGAGCCGCGCGATATCGCGGAGTTCAACCGCCAGGTGCGCATCGAGTACGAGGGGATCCGAGATTTCCTCATCGCCCACTACAAGCTGAATGAACGTCCCGAGCCCTTCTGGCGGCAGTGCGCCGCCATGGTCATCCCCGAGAGCCTCGAGCGGCGCCTGGAGCTGTTTCGCAGCCACGGCCGCGTCTACCGCGAGGGCTTCGAGCTGTTCACCGAGGTGAGCTGGGTGCAGGTGCTCACCGGCCAGGGGGTGCGGCCGGACGCCCCGCATCCGCTCACCCTGCTGCTCGAGGAGCGCGAGCTGACGCACTACCTCGAGCAGGTGCGCGCCGTCATCGCGCGCTGCGTGGATCTCATGCCGCGGCACGTGGATTTCATCGCCGCGCACTGTCGTGCGCCCGGCGCCCCGGTGCCCTGAGGTGGCCGCGAGCGACGCAAGCTCCCGCGGCCGGCTCGAGGAGCCGCTGCCGATCCGTACCGTGGTGATCGTCGGCGGCGGCACCGCCGGCTGGATGACCGCGGCGGCATTCGCGAAATTCCTGCCGCGCGCCTGCCAGGTGCGGCTCATCGAATCCGCCGAGATCGGCACGGTCGGCGTGGGCGAGTCGACGATACCGACCATCCGGGCGTTCAACGCCTCGCTGGAGCTCGACGAGAACGAGTTTGTGCGCCGCACGCAGGGCACGTTCAAGCTCGGCATCGAGTTCCGCCACTGGGGCGCGATCGGCGAGTCGTACATTCACGGCTTCGGGCGCATCGGCCGCGATCACGGCCTCGTGGGCTTTCACCACTACTGGCTCAAGGCCTGTCGACGGGGCGCCGCTCACGAACTGGAGGCTTACTCAGTCAACACGGTCGCGCCGCGACACAACAAGTACCTGAGGCCGCCGGCGAATCTGCCGCCGAACTCGCCTCTGCGCGACCTCGACTACGCCTTTCAGTTCGACGCCGGGCTCTATGCGTCCTTGCTGCGCGACTACGCGACCGCGCGCGGCGTCAAGCGCACCGACGCCAGGGTGCTCGAGGTCCGACTGCACGCCGACGGCTTCATAGACGCGGTGCACCTCGACGACGGCGAGTGGGTGAGCGGCGATCTGTTCATAGATTGCACCGGCTTCCGGGCACTGCTCATCGAGCAGACCCTCGAGAGCGGCTGGGAGAGGTGGAGCCACTGGCTGCCCTGCGATCGGGCCATTGCGATCCCGAGCGCCAGCGTGCGGCCGCTGACGCCCTACACACGCGCCACCGCGCTCGCCGCCGGCTGGCAGTGGCGCATTCCGCTGCAGCACCGCATGGGCAATGGGCACGTGTTCGCGAGCAGCTTCATCGCTGAAGACGAGGCCACCGCGCTTGCCATGGCGCAGCTTGAGAGCGCGCCGAGCGCTGCGCCACGGCTGCTCAAGTTCGAGGCCGGACGGCGCCGCGCGGTGTGGAAGCACAACTGCGTGGCCGTTGGATTATCGGGCGGCTTCCTCGAACCGCTCGAGTCGACGAGCATCCACCAGATTCAGTCGGCGGTGTCACGCCTGCTGGCGGTGTTTCCGGACCGGCGCTTCGAGCAGCGCGAAATCGACGATTTCAACCGCCAGTGCGCCTTCGAGACCGAGCGCATTCGCGACTTCCTCATCCTGCATTACAAGCAGACGGCACGCGACGACACGCACTTCTGGAACTACTGCCGCGCCATGGCCATTCCGGAGTCGCTGCAGGCCAAGCTCGACATCTACCGCGCAAGCGGCCGCGTGGCACGTGAAGGCGCGGAGCTGTTCTCGCACCCGAGCTGGCTGCAGGTGATGCATGGACAGGGTGTGCGCGCCGCTGCGTACCATCCGCTGGTCGACGCGCTGTCGGACGAGGACCTCACGCGGCTGCTGGAGAGCACCCGCAGCGTGATCGAGCGCTGTGTGCAGGCGATGCCGAGCCACGAGGAGTTCATCGCGCACACCTGCGCCGCCGGACCGGACGAAGGAGGCTCCGCACCATGACGACAGTCTTGCGCAGGGGCCTGTGCGTGGCGCTGCTCACAGTCGCGGCATGGGGCTCACCGGTTGCATCCGCATCGCCCACGGCCGATATCTCCGCGACCTACCGCGCGCGACCCCCGCAGGATGAGGTCATCTACTTCCTGCTGCCCGACCGCTTCGAGAACGGCGATCCGGCGAACGACCGCGGTGGGCTCGAGGGCGGCCGGCTGGTCACCGGCTTCGACCCCACCGACAAGGGCTTCTATCACGGCGGCGACCTCAAAGGTGTGCTGGCGCGGCTCGACTACATCCAGTCGCTCGGCGCGACCGCGATCTGGCTCACCCCGCTGTTCAAGAACAAGCCGGTGCAGGGGCGGCCGGGCCGCGAGTCGGCCGGCTACCACGGCTACTGGGTCACGGATTTCACGCGCGTCGACCCGCACTTCGGCACCGAGCGGGATCTCAGGGAGCTGATCACTGCGGCGCACCAGCGCGGCATCAAGGTCTATCTCGATATCATTGCCAACCACACCGCGGACGTCATCCGCTACCGCGAGTGTCCGGACAACGACTGTCCTTACCGCTCGCATGCGGACTATCCCTATACCCGGCGCGGCGGGGTCGGCGGCGAGCCGATCAACGACGGCTTCCTGGGCGATGACGCCGCACACCAGAGCGCGGAGAACTTCGCGTACCTGACGCGCCCCGACTACGCCTATACGCCCTACGTGCCGCGCGGCGAGGAGCACGTCAAGGTGCCGGATTGGCTCAACGATCCCATCTACTATCACAACCGCGGCAACTCGACCTTCGCGGGCGAAAGCTCGACCTTCGGCGACTTCGCCGGACTCGACGACCTCATGACCGAGAACCCGCGTGTCGTGCAGGGGTTCATCGACATCTACGGCAGCTGGATCGCGCGCTTCCGTATCGACGGCTTCCGCATCGACACGGCCAAACACGTCAATCCTGAGTTCTGGCAGCAGTTCGTGCCGGCGATGCTCGGCGCAGCGTGCGCGGCCGGCATTGCCAACTTTCACATCTTCGGCGAGGTGAGCACCGGCGAGGTGGATCCGGCGCTGCTCGCCGAGCATACGCGCGTCGACCGGCTGCCGGCGGTGCTCGACTTCGCCTTCGCGGCCGCGGTGCGCGAGACCGTGGCCGGCAGGGCCGGCACCGAAGTCCTGGCACGCCTCTTCGAAGGCGATGTCCTCTACGAGGGTGGCGCACAGGCGGCACAGCAGCTGCCGACCTTCGTCAGCAACCACGACAACGGGCGCTTCGCGTACTTCGTGCGCCACCTGCGCCCGGGCATCAGCGACGAGGAGGCGCTGCGCCGCGTGCTGCTGGCGCACGCGATGCTCTTTACGCTGCGCGGCGTGCCGGTGGTCTACTACGGCGACGAACAGGGATTTGCCGGGCGCGGGGGTGACCAGGACGCGCGCCAGGACATGTTTGCGAGCCGCGTCGCTTCCTACCTGAGTGAGCGGCCGCTCGGCGGCGCGACGGCGCAGGGCAGTCACTTCGATCGACACCATCCCCTATACCGCGCGATCGCGGAGCTCGCGCACTTGCGCGCTGCGCAGCCCGCGCTGCGGCGCGGGCGGCAGCTCGTGCGCAGCTACGGCAAGTCGCCGGGGCTATTCGCCGTGTCGCGTCTCGATGCCGAGGGGCGCGGCGAGGTTCTGATCGCCTTCAACACCTCCACCGCCGCGCTCAGCGCCCAGGTGACGGTCGAAGTGGGATCGGAACGCTTCGCCTCGCTGCACGGCAAGTGCGCGCCGCGGGTGTCAGCACCCGGCAGCTACCATGTGGAGATCGCCCCGCTGGACTACCTGGTCTGTGCTGCGGCGGGGATCGGATGAGCGCAGCCCCTGCCAAGGGCGGACGGGAATGGTGGCGCGGCGCCGTCATCTACCACATCTATCCGCGCAGCTTCGCCGACTCCAACGGCGACGGCATCGGCGACCTGGCGGGCATTACCGCCCATCTCGGCTACGTCGCCGCGCTCGGCGTCGACGCTATCTGGCTGTCGCCGTTCTTCACCTCGCCGATGAAGGACTTCGGCTACGACGTCGCCGACTACTGCAACGTCGATCCCATGTTCGGGACGCTCACGGATTTCGATCAGCTCGTCGAGCGCGCGCACGGCCTCGGCCTGCGGGTGATCATCGACCAGGTGTTCTCGCACACCTCGGATCAGCACTACTGGTTCCGCGAGAGCCGCAGCGACCGGGTCAATCCCCGTGCGGACTGGTACGTCTGGGCGGACGCCAAGCCGGATGGCTCACCGCCCTCCAACTGGCAGTCGGTATTCGGCGGCCCGGCCTGGGCCTGGGATGCGCGCCGCGGCCAGTATTACCTGCACAACTTCCTGACCGAGCAACCCGATCTCAACGTGCATAACCCGGCGGTGCAGGACGCACTGCTCGCGAGCGCGCGCTTCTGGCTGGAGCGCGGCGTGGACGGTTTCCGGCTCGATGCGATCGACTACGCGATGCACGACCCGGCGCTGACCGATAATCCGCCACGAGTGCGCGACGAGCGGCCGCGGACCCGGCCGCTCGATTTCCAGCAGCCGCAGCACAACAAGGGGCACGCGGATCTGGTCGCCTTCATCGAGCGGGTGCGCGCCCTCACCGAGCAGTACGGCGGCCGCTTCACGGTGGCGGAGATCGGCGGTGAGGGCGCCGAGCCGGTCATGAAGCTGCTGACGCAGGGGCGGCGGCGGCTGCATACCGCCTATGGCTTCAACTTCCTCTACGCGGATGCGCTTACCCCGGCCCTGGTGCGCGCGGCGCTCGAGGCCTGGAGCGATGCCGCCGACACCTGGCCGAGCTGGGCATTCTCCAATCACGACGCACCGCGCGCCGTATCGCGCTGGGCGGCACCCGCGGACCGCGCAGCGAATGCGCGCCTCGCGCTGCTGCTGCTGCTCACCCTGCGCGGCAACGTCTTCCTGTATCAGGGAGAAGAGCTCGGGCTGCCGCAGGCCCAGCTGACGTTCCAGGACCTGCGGGACCCGGAAGCCATTGCGAACTGGCCGCTCACCCTCGGCCGCGACGGCGCGCGTACCCCGATGCCGTGGATGAGCAGCGCTTCTTATGCGGGCTTCTCCACGGCGCGTCCCTGGCTGCCGGTCCCGGCCGAGCACGCCGCCCTCGCGGTCGATGCGCAGGACCATGACGCGGGCTCGACTCTCGCGATGGCAAGACGCTTCATCGCGCTGCGCCAGCGCCACCCCGCGCTGCGCTACGGCGGCATGCGGTTGCTGGAGGCCTCGTCGGCTGTCTTGCGCTTCGAGCGCAGTTTCGGTGCCGAGCGGATGCTGTGCGTCTTCAACCTGGGCCTCACCGAGGCGCACATCGAACCGCCACCGGGGAGCTGGCGGCCGATCGAGTCGATCGGCGGCGCCACGGCGTGGGCGCTGCCGCGGCTCTCGGCGTTGATCGCCGAAAGCGCCTAGGGCCTCAGGGCACCCTCAGGAGCGGTGTGACGCGGCAGTCTGCCCGAACAGGATCTTTCTTTCCTCTTCGGACATCTGGCGGCTGTAGGACTGCTCGGTGCCGACGTAGGCGCGCTGACAGGCGGGTCGCTCGCGGATGCGGTGAAACCAGCGCTTCAGATTCGGAAAGTCGTCGAGATTCTGTCCGTGCCGCTCGTGCGGCACGATCCACGGGTAACACGCCATGTCGGCAATCGAGTAGTCGCCGGCGATGTACTCGCGTCCCGCGAGCTGCCGGTCGAGCACCCCGTAGAGACGGTTGGTCTCCTTCACATAGCGCTCGATCGCGTAGGGGATCTTCTCGGGCGCGTACTGGGTGAAGTGGCCGTTCTGTCCGGCCATGGGACCTAAGCCCCCCACCTGCCAGAACAGCCACTGCAGCGTGAGCGCGCGGCCGCGGATGTCGGCGGGAATGAAACGGCCGGTCTTCTCCGCCAGATATAAAAGAATGGCGCCGGACTCGAACAGCGACAGCGGCGGCCCGCCTCCCGGCGGCTCGTGGTCGACGATCGCCGGGATGCGGTTGTTGGGGGAGATCCTGAGGAACGCGGGATCGAACTGCTCGCCCTTGCCGATGTCGACCGGAATGATGCGGTAGGCGAGCGCAGCCTCCTCCAGGAACAACTTGATCTTCAGTCCGTTGGGCGTACCCCAGTAGTACACGTCAATCATCGTCTGGTCCCTCAGGCGCCTGGCGCCGGCTCGGGCAGGCCACCAGGCGCATCGTCGCCGGTCGCATCGGGCCGATGGCCGCGGGCGCGGGCCTCATGTCCATGATCGGCGCCGATGAACAGGTACATGGCCGGCACCACGAACAGCGTGAACAGCGTGCCGATGGCGAGTCCGGTGAAGAGCACGATGCCCATGTTACGCCGGCCCGCGGCTCCGGCCCCCGAGGCGATGACCAGCGGGATGACGCCAAAGCACATCGCCGCGGTCGTCATCAGGATCGGGCGCAGTCTCACCGCCGCCGCCTCCTCGATCGCCCGCAGCTTCCCGTGCCCCGCGCGCTGCAGCTCGTTGGCGAACTGCACGATGAGGATGCCGTGCTTGCTCACCAGGCCGAGGAGCGTCACGAGTCCCACCTGCGTGTAGATGTTGAGCGTCAGCAGCCCGCCGAACAGGCTCCCGAGGTTGATGAAGAGCAGCGCGCCAAACAGCGCCATCGGCACCGACACCAGGATCACGGCCGGATCGCGGAAGCTCTCGAACTGCGCGGCCAGCGCCAGGTACACGATCGTGAGCGCAAACAGCAGCGTGAACACGAAGCTGCCCGACCCGAGCATGTACTGCCGCGACTCGCCCGAGTAGTCGGCATTGTAGCCGGTCGGTGCGACCTGCTTGAGCGTGTCGCGCAGGAACTTGAGCGCATCGGCCTCCGCGACTCTCGGCACACCACCGATGGTGGTGGCGTTGAGCTGCTGGAAGTGGCCGATGGTCTCCGGCACGGTCGAGGTCTTGAGGCTGGCGAGGGTACGCGCCGGGATCAGCGTGCCGTTGCCCGAGTGGACGTAGTAGTCGAGCACCTGGTCGGGATTGAGACGATCGACCTGCAGCACCTGCGGGATGACCTTGTAGGAGCGGCCGGCGATCGAGAAGTAGTTCACGTAGCCGCCGCCCAGGGCCGCGGCGAGCGCGCCGCCCACGTTCTGCTGCGTGAGGCCGAGGTCGCTCACCATGTCGCGATCGACGTTCACGGTCTCCTGCGGCTTGTCGAGCTTCAGATCCGAGTCGATGAACCAGAACATGCCGCTCGAGCGCGCCTTGTCGAGCACCTGGGTGGCCACGTCGTTCAGGTTCTCGATCGGCTCGGTGGTGGTGATGACGAACTGGATGGGCAGGCCAAAGGCGCCGGGCAGAGCCGGGAACTGGAACGCCGCGACGCGCGCTCCCGGGATCTTGTTCCACTCGCTCTGCAGCTGCATCTGCAGCTGCTGGGCGCTGCGGTGCCGCTGGTCCCAGGTCTTGAACAGCACGCCGCCGAAGCCCTGGTTCACGGTCGGGGAGCCGGTCAGCTGGAACATCTGCTGGTACTCGGGGAGCTTCTTCGCGATCGCGATCTCGGCGTCCGAGTAGGCCTGCATCTGGGTGAGGGTGGCATCCGGCGGCCCGGTGGTGGCTTCGAGCACAATGCCCTGGTCCTCCACCGGCGCGAGCTCGGATTTCGAGGTCATGAAGAGATAGACGACGCCCGGCAGGATCAGAGCGCCGAACACCAGCACCACCTGCCAGGTGGTGAGCCAGCTCGACAGCACCCGCGAATACCCGTTGCGCAGGCGGTTGAAGGTGCGGTCGAGGAAGTGCGTGAAGCGCCCCTCTTCCTGCTCGCTGCGAAACACCTTGGCGCACATCATCGGCGAGAGGGTGAGCGCGATCACGGCCGAGACGGTCACGGCTCCCGCGAGCGTGAAGGCGAACTGGGTGAAGAGGGCGCCGGTGAGCCCGCCCTGAAGACCAATGGGCACATAGGCCGCGACCAGCACGATCGTCATGGCGATGATCGGACCGCCCAGCTCGCGCGCCGCCTGCAGCGCCGCGTTGAGCGGCGTCACCCCCTCCTTGAGGTGCCGGTCGACGTTCTCGACCACGATGATGGCGTCATCGACCACCAGGCCGATCGCGAGCACCAGCGCGAGCAGCGTCAGCAGGTTGATGGAGTAGCCGAGCGCCTGCATCAGGAAGAAGGCGCCGATCAGGGAGAGCGGCATGGCCACGACCGGTATCACCACCGCGCGCGGACTGCCGAGGAACAGGAAGATCACCACCGTGACGATAAGGAGCGCCTGGATGAGAGTCTTGACGACCTCCCTGATCGAGCTGGTGACGAAGATGGTGGCGTCGTAGGCCACCTTCTGGGTCACGCCGGTCGGCAGCTGCGCGGCGATATCGGGGAGCGCGGCGCGCACCCGCGCGGCGACGTCGAGGATGTTGGCTCGCGGCGCCACCTTGATGCCGATGAACACCGAGCGCTGGCCGCTGAAGGCGACGTTGAAGTCGTAGTTCTCGGCGCCGAGCACCACGTTGGCCACGTCCTCGAGCCGCACCAGCGCGCCGTTCTGCCGCTTGATCACCAGCTGGCGGAACTCATCGAGCGACTGGGCGTCGGTGTTGGTCTTCAGGTCGACGCTCACCATCTGCCCCTTGGTCGAGCCGACGCCCGCGAGGTAGTTGTTGGAGCCGAGCGCCGCATAGACGTCGTCGGCCGAGACCCCGCGCGCCGCCATGCGCTGCGGGTCGAGCCAGGCGCGCAGCGCGAAGGTGCGCCCGCCGAGGATCTCCGCGGTCTGCACGCCGTCGATGGAGTCGAGCTTGGGCTTCACCACCCGCAGCAGATAGTCGGTGGTGCTGTTCGGCGGAATCGTGTCGCTGAAGTACCCGAGGTACATGGCATCGATCTGCTGGCCGACCTGCACCGTGATCACCGGCTGCTGCGCCGCCGGCGGCAGCTGGTTGCGCACCGAGGCGACCTGGGTGTTGATCTCGGTCATCGCGCGGTTGGCGTCGTAGTTCAGCCGCAGCGTCGCGGTGATGATCGAGACGCCGGGAATGCTGTTGGAGGACAGGTAGTCGATACCCTGCGCCTGGGCGATCGCCGCCTCGAGCGGCTGCGTGATGAAGCCGGCGATGGTCTGGGCATCGGCGCCGTAGTAGGTGGTACTGACCGTGACCACGGCGTTCTCGGTCTGCGGGTACTGGCTCACCGGCAGCTGGAACACGGCGCGCGCACCCAGCACCAGGATCAGCAGGCTGACGACCACCGAGAGGACCGGGCGCTCGATGAACAGATCCGTGAATTTCATCGCCGCGCTCCTTCAATGCTCCTGCGGGGTCGGATTGGGCGCATCCGCCGGCTGCAGCTCCGTGCTCACGTCGAGCGGCGTGCCGTTCTTCAGCTTGAGCTGCCCGCTGGTGACCACCTCGTCGCCCTCCTTGATGCCTTTGAGGATGGCGATCTGATCACCGCGCGTCGGGCCGGTGGTGACGAAGCCCTGCTGCGCGGTGCGCTTGCCCTTCGCGTCCTTCTGCACCAGGAACACCGTCGAGCCGTAGGGGTTGAAGGTGATCGAGGTCTGCGGCAGCGTCAGGTAGTGTTGCTGCGCTCCGGAGAGCACCGCCACGCGCACGAACATGCCCGGCAGGAGCTTGTGCCCGGGGTTGGGGACAGTCGCCTCGGCCATGAAGTTACGGCTCGATGAATCGACCAGCGGGTCCGCGGCGTTGATCTTGCCGGTGAAGCTCTCGCCGGGGAATGCATCGAGGGTGAGGCGCACCTCGAGTCCCGGGTGCACCTGCGCCAGGTCCTCCTGCGGCAGATGGAAGTCGACGTATACCGGGTCGAGCTCCTGCAGCGTCACCACCTTATCGCCGGTGTTGAGATACTGCCCGGGGTTGACGGTGGTGATGCCGAGCCGCCCGTCGAATGGCGCCCGCAGAGTCTTCTTCTCGACCAGCGCCGCCTGGGCGGCTGCCTGTGCCCGCTTGTTCTTGAGATCGGCGGCATCCGCATCGAGCTGCGCCTGGCTGATCGCCTGTGCCTCGAACTGCATCTTGTCGCGCGCGTACACGGTGGCGGCGAGGTCGGCGGCTGCCTCGAGCGAGTGGAGGGTGGCGATGTCGGAATCGGCGTTGAGGTGCACCAGGATCTGGCCGCGCCTGGCGTCGTCGCCCGAGCGGAAGTCGACGCTGCGCACCAGGCCCGTAACTTCGGTCGTGATGTCGACGCCGCGCACCGCGCGCACGCTGCCGATCGCGCTGATCTCCGGCTGCCAGTCGGAGTACCTGGCCACCGTGGTGGTCACGGTCTGCGGTGGCGCGGAGTTGTGCGCCATGGCCTTGTTGATCATGTGACCCACGAACAGGTGAATGCCCACCAGCAGCGCGAGCAGACCGCCGACGACGGCCACGACGATGATCAGTCGCCGTCTCGCCAGGCTGCCGGGGGCCTGCAGCTGGTCCCGCACCGCTTTGTAGCCCGAGGTCCCCGCGTCCGAATTGAGATCGTTCACTGACGAGTCTCCTTGGCGTTGTCCTGCCGGTTCCACCATCCGCCGCCGAGCGCCTGGAAGAGCGCGGCGGTGTCCGCATAGCGCGCCGCTTCGGCCTGCACGCGGCTCTGCCGCGCCTCGAGGTAGACGCGCTCGGCATTGAGGAGGGTGAGGTAGCTGACGCCGCCCACCTTGTATTGCAGCTGGGTCATCTTGAGGGTGTCCTGCGCATCGGTCTCGGTGATCAGGTCGGCCTGCAGCGTGCGCGCATCGGCCTCGAGCGCGCGCAGCGTATCGGCCACGTCCTGCAGCGCCGCCAGCACCGCCTCGCGGTACTCGGCCGTGGCGCGGTCGAGGTCGGCGCGCGCCGCGCGCTTGAGTCCGAGCAGCTCGCCGCCATGGAACAGCGGCTGCGTCAGCGAGCCGCCGATGTTCCAGGCGGCCGAGCCCGTCTTGAAGAGGTCGCTCGCCTGGATGGTCTCGGAGCCGATGGAGCCGGTGAGGTTCAGCTGCGGATACATGTTGGCGGTCGCCACGCCGAGCTGCGCGGTCGACACGTGCAGCAGCGCCTCCGCCGCCTGCACGTCGGGGCGCTGGCGCACCAGCTTCGCCGGCACGGTGAGCGGCAGCTCCGCGGGCAGCGTCAGCTGATCGAGCGTGAAGTCGGGAATCGTGGCATCGTCGGGCGTGCGGCCGACGAGCACCGCGAGGCGGTGCTGCGCCTGCGCGAGCTGCTTCTCGAGCCCCGGCAACTGCGCCTCGTTGTCGGCGACCTGGGTCTGCTGCGCGAGCACGTCCGAGCGCGAGGCGGCGCCGGCGTCGAACTGACGCTGCACCACCTTGAGCTGATCCCGTTCGCTCGCGATGATGTCGGCGAGGGCGGCGATCTGCGCGTGCAGCGAGGCAATGCTCACGGCCGTGGTGATGACGTTGGCCGTGAGCGTGATACGCGCCGCCTCGAATTCCCAGCGCTGGTAGTCCGCCTGGGCGCGCAGTGCCTCTATCTGCCGGCGCGAGGCGCCGAACAGATCGAGTCGGTAGCTGACGCCCACCGAGGCGTCGAACAGGTTGAATATGAAGGCCGGTACTTGCGGTTCACCCACCACCGCGCCCGGCTCGCGCTCGCGGGCCGCCTGGCCCTGCGCGTCGAAGCTGGGCAGCAGCAGCCCGCCGCGGTTCGCCTTCCAGGTCTCCACCGAGGTGAGCAGCGTCGCGCGTGCCGCCTGTACCGTCGGACTGTCGGCGAGCGCCTGCCGCACCAGCTCATCGAGCGCGCTCGAGTGATAGAGCGTCCACCAGTCCGCCGGGATGTCGCGCTCGCTGCTGAAGGTCTGGGCGGTGCCGCTCGGGCCCGGTGCCGCAACCGTGGCCGCCGGCTGCGGTGCGCGCGTGTAATGAGTGGTGGCGGGCGGGGCCGGCGCATGGAAGTCGGGTCCGACGGCGCAGGCCACGACCGCCGCGGCGGCCAGCAGCGCGAGCGAGAGTCCGCGTACGCTCCGTGTCATGGGGTGCTCCTGCACTGATCGGCGGCGCGCTGCAGTGCCTTGACGAGGCGGGAACGCTCCTCGGGGGTGTAGGGCGAGAGGTGCAGCAGCTCGGCGAGCAGCAGCCCCTGCACCGCGAGCAGTACCAGCGCGGTGCGCTCGAAACCGCCCGGCAGCTTGGCAAATTCATCGAGCAGCGCGCGGTACTGCGCGCGGCACACCGCCATGTGCTCCGGGTTGTCGGCGGACGCGGCCACCATGGCGACGCCGAACGCCGGCCGCTCCGGGTGCCACTCGAGCAGCACGCGCACCCGCTCGCTGAACATGTCAGCGCGCGACGGCTTGCCGGTGCGGCCCGGTCCCTTGCGGGCGCGGCCCGAGATCCCGCCGGCGCGGCTCTCGAGGCGCTTCGCCACCTCGGCATCCACGTCCTGGAAATGCCGCGCCAGCATGCCCTCGAGCAGCGCTTCCTTGGTGGGAAAGTGGTACAGGAGTCCGCCTTTGCTGACGCCCGCCGACTTTGCCACGGCATCGAGGGTCAGGTGTGTTGCGCCCGACTCGACCACCACTCGCTCTGCCGCATCGAGCAGCCGGTCGCGCGCGGGACGCAGCGGAATGGGTTGGCGGAAGTACATACAGTGGCGTGCGCAGCCGCGAGCTGTGCGCGGTCCATCCCCTGGAATCCAAGCACGGAGCGCCACCCTACCGTCCGGACGGTCCAGAGGCTATCCCCCGATCGGGATAGGTTGGAGCGATGCCCGCGGCGCGTGTCAGTTCGATGAAGGCCGGGCGCGCCGTCCCGCGAGGCCGCCGCTACTCGGGCGCCGGTCCCTCCGTCACGCGCACCAGCTCCGTGGGCCGCAGCCACTTGCGGAACGCGGCCTGCACGGCCGCGGCGTCGAGCTCGACATAGTGGCGCGCGGCATTGCTCGGCTCATCGAGCGGCAGGCCGAGGTCGCGGCGTCCCAACATGCCGTGGGCGATCTCGCCGACGCCGGCTTCGGAGAGCGGAATCTGCCGCAGCAGATACGCCTTGACGCGCGTCAGCTCGTCGGCGCCGACCGGAGTCTCCTGCATGGTGGTGAGCTCGCGCGCCACCATGGCGGCGGCCTTGGTGACGTTTTGCGGATCGCTCGCGTATTCGACCAGATAGACGCTGCGCGTGCGCCCCGCCTGCAGCACCGACTGGACGCCGTACACGAGCCCCGCGTTCTTGCGCAGGTCGATGCTGAGGCGGGTCGAGTAGAAGCTGCCGCCGAGCACCGCGTTGCCGAGCTCGAGCGGATAGTAGTCGGGATCGGCACGCGTCAGGGCGAGGTTCTGCGCCAGCACCACCCGGTCCTGCACGCGGCTGGCGTCCGGCACGGCGATCACCCCGGCGTGATTCGGCGGGGCGCTGGGCAGCTCGATGGCGGGCGCCGCGCCGCTTGCGCCCCAGGCGCCTAAGTAATGCGCCACCGCGGCGGCGGCGGCGGCGGGCTCGACCTTGCCGATGATCACGAGGGTCGCGAGATCCGGGCGGAACACTTTCTGGAAGTAGGCGCGCACCGCCGCGTCGGTGAGCGAGCGCACCGACTCGGGCGTCGCCATGCGCAGGCTCGGGTCGTCGGCGGGAAAGAGCGCGGCGCGCAGCGAGTGCTGCGTGAGGAAGCCCGGGCTCACGTTGCGCGCCGCCACGCCCTGCGCGACCTGGGCGCGGATCACCTCGAGCGCGGCCGGCGGCAGCGCCGGATGCAGCTCGTTGTCGGCGAGCAGCTCGAGCGCCCGGTCGAAATGCTCCGCGAGCGATTGCACCGAGAAGTCGGTGCCGGCGTGCTCGCGCGCGCCGATGGCATCGAGCGCGCTCTGGAAGGCGAGCCGGTCGAGCCGCTCGCTGCCGTAGGGGAGCAGCCGCTCGAGCACCTGACTGACGCCTTCCTGCCCGGCGAGCTCCTCGGTCTCGGGACGATTGCGGATGTGGCCGTACACGCTCACCGTGTCGCTCACATCCTCGCTCTGTACGATCAGCGTCAGCCCGTTTGGCAGCGTGCTGACGACGGGGTGCAGCGTGGACGGCGGCACTTCGAGACGCGCGAGCGCCTTGGCGGCCCACGGCGGCAGCGCGGTCCCATGAGCCTCACCGAGCGAGATCGCCTCATGTCCGCCGAAGCCCCCGCCGCCGGGGACGGGCCGGCCCGAGCCGCGCGGCAGCATCACGCCGGTGACGGCGTGGTCGAGGTCGAGGTAGCGGCGCGCGACGCGATTCACGTCCGCGACCGTCACCTTCTCGATGCGCTTCAGGTCGTCGTCGGGAGAGTCGAGCCCGAAGATGGCAACCGCATCCGACCAGACTGCGGCGAGCTCGCTGATGGAGTTGCGCTGCAGCTGCGCATCGCTGCGCTCCTCGAGCTTGGCCGCCTCCACCAGCTCGGCGGGCACGCCCTGGCGCGCGACCCGTGCGAGGATCGCGCGCACCTCGCTCTCGAGCGCGTGTGGATCGCTCCCCGCCGTGAAGGAGGCGATCGCATAGGCGAGTCCCGCCGCGGGTAAGGGGTCGAGGGCGAATTCGGCCGCAATCGCCTTGCCCTGAGGAACGAGGCCGTAGAGATCGAAGCGCCGGTTGCTGAGCACGTCCGCGAGCACCTCGAGCGCGGCGAAGTCGTCGGAGCGCGGGCCGGGCGTGCGCAGCGCAACCATCAGCGTGCCGCTCGGGCGGTCCGTGTCCACGGTGAACGATGCCGGCGCGACGGTACGGGGATGAACCGCCGGACGCGGCGGCAGCTTCTTCGGGCGGATGTCGCCGAACAGACTCTTGACCGCGGCCAGCGCTCCTTGCGGGTCCACGTCACCGGCGATCACCAGGATGGCGTTGTTCGGCGCATACCACGCTTCGTGGAAGCTCTTGAGCATCGCGGCGGTGGTCTTTTCGAAGGAGGGCCGCGTGCCGAGCGCATCGTGCGCATACGGTGTGCCGGCGAAGAGGCGCGCACGCAGCTTCGAGTACAGCACATAGTCGGGCTCGGACAGATCCTGCGCGACCTCCTGCTCGATCGCGCCGCGCTCCTGACTCCACTCCTGCGCCGTGTTGAGCGCCGCGCGCATGCGCAGCGCCTCGATATGCAGCGCCACGTCGAGGTCCTCGGCGGGAACGGTGAAGAGGTACTGCGTGAGCCCCTCGCGCGTGTCGGCGTTGAAGTCCCCGCCGAGGACGCTGCCGATGTCGGCGAGCTGATCGGCGGTGAGCCCCGGGCTGCCGCGGAACATCATGTGCTCCTCGGCGTGGGCGGTTCCGGGGAACCCCACCGGCGCCTCGTCGGAGCCGACCAGGTAGTTCACCGAGGTGGTCACCACGGGCGCGAGCGAGTTGCGCACCACGATGACGCGCAGCCCGTTCTCGAGCGTGGCGCGCAGCACCTCACTTTGGTCGGCTGCCGGGGCGGCGACGGGTGCGGCCGCAGCCGCCAGGGCGAGCGAGGCGATCACTAGGGGCCGCATGGCGCATTCTTCCGTGGCGGGGGGTGCGCAGTATATGCAACTGCCATCTTCTGCCACAAAGCATCCCCTGCGCTGACGCCTTTGCATCACCGGCACGGCCTGCGTGCGCGCTGAACTATCTCTCGTAACCGGAACGGCCGACCGGCCGATCCACCAACGAGAGGAGACAACATGACTAACTCGAGACACACCGCCTTAAGCGTCGCCGCCGCGGCCTGCCTGGCCGGGGCCCCGGCCTGGGCGGGGACCAGCGGGTCCGACAGCAACGCCAAGGCTGAGGACATCGGCATCGTCACGGGCCTCGCCGTGGGCGCCGCCGCCGGCGGACCCGTGGGCGCCCTGGTCGGCGCGGCGGCCGGCGGTCTCATGGGCGATCGCTATCACCGCCAGAAGCAGACCGCGCAGGCGCTGAGCGCGGACCTCGGCAGGAGCGAGGCCGAGCGCACGCGGCTCGCCGCGAACGTGACCGAGCTCAGCGGCTCGCTGGCGGAATCGCGCACCCACGGCGCGCAGCTCGAGCACACGCTGTCGGCCGTCGACGCCGTCGGCATGGATGTCAGCTTCCGCACCGACGACACCTCGATCAAGGTCGAGGACATGGGGCCGCTCCTGAAACTCGGCGCCCTGGCCGCGACTGTCCCCGACGCGCAGCTGCGCGTCGCCGGATTTGCCGATCCGCGCGGGGACGCGGCTTACAACGATGCGCTGTCGCAGCGCCGCGCCGAGGCGGTGGCGGCCGCGCTGGTCTGCGGCGGCATGGCCCGCGAGCGCCTCATCATCGAAGCGCACGGCGCGAGCGAGTCGACCAGCACAGCCGGCGACCTCGACGCCTATGCGCTCGATCGGCGCGTCACGGTGCGGCTCGAGCGCGGCGTGAGCGCGGCGGCCGCGAGTACGGTTGCCCGTTCCGGCGCGCAGGCTCCGGGAGGCGGCCAGTGAGGGGCGCGGCCGGACTGCGCCGGGTGGCGCCGCGGACATTGAAGTCCGCGGCGCACCTTCGCGCTAGAATTTCCTGGCACCAGTACCTGAGCGGCGCCCCTATGAGCACTTCCATTGTTCGGCTCGATGGCACCCTGGCGGCGGAGACTTCCGAGCCGCCGGCCGACCGCCTGATCGCCGGCACCCCGGAGCTGCGCGTCGCCAACTACTTCACCGACGGCACGCAGCAGTTCTTCGCGGGCCGCTGGGCGGCGACGCGCGGCAAATGGCGGGTGCGCTACACCGAGAACGAGCTGTGCGTGATGACCGCGGGGCGCGTGGTGATCGAGAGCGCCTCGGGGGAGCGCAGCGCCTTCGGGCCGGGGGATGCGTTCGTCGTGCCGGCCGGCTTCTCCGGCACCTGGGAGGTGCTGGAGGACTGCGCCAAGATCTACGCGATCTTCGAGTCCACCCACATCTGACATAACGACGGCTGGCGTTGAACCTCGTCGCAGATCCGCGACGGATTGCTTCACCGTGCGCGGCGGCGGTGGGAGTCTCAGGGTGCGCTTGAGCCGGGTCGTATCGGCCCGCGGAGGTGTGTGGTGCAGACGATAACCGTGGTCGCGTCGCGTAGCGGCGGGTTTGGCCTCACTGAGATGGAGATGCTGATCGGCAGCGCGATCGTGATCGCGCTGGTCGCGTGGACGGTGCTGTCCCGCGTCAAGCATTTCCGCGGCAAGCCGCACGCCTGAGTCCTCAAGGGGGGCGCGGCCCCTGATGGCGCTGCCGCCTGAGCGCGGCGGCCGCCCGCAGCCGCATCGATCACTGCGCGCGCAGCACCTCGCTGAGCGTGCCGAAAATCCGTTCGATCTGCGCGCGCTCGATGATGAGCGGCGGCGACAGTGCGATGATGTCGCCCGTCTGGCGCACCAGCACGCCGCGCTCGAAGCACTTCACGAACACCTCGAATCCGCGCGCCCCCGGCTTGCCCGCGAGCGGCGCGAGCTCGAGCCCGCAGATCAGCCCGTAGGTGCGCACGTCGATCACGTACGGCAGGCCGCCGAGGCCGTGGGCCGCGTCCTCCCAGTCCTTCGCGAGCGTGCGCGCGCGCGTCAAGAGACCCTCGCGCTCGTAGATGCCGAGCGTGGCGAGTCCGGCGGCGCAGGCCACCGGGTGCGCCGAGTAGGTGTAGCCGTGGAACAGCTCGATGCCCTCCGGGCCCTGCATGAAGGCCTCGTAGATCGGCTTCGCGACCAGCACCGCCCCCATCGGCACGCAACCGTTGGTGATGCCCTTGGCGAGCGTGATCATGTCGGGCGTCACGCCGAATTCCTGCGCTGCGAACGGCGAGCCGGTGCGCCCGAAGCCGGTGATCACCTCGTCGAAGATGAGGAGAATGCCGTACCGGTCGCAGATCTCGCGCAGGCGCTTCAGGTACCCGCGCGGCGGCAGCAGCACGCCGGTCGAGCCCGCGATCGGCTCGACGATCACCGCGGCGATGGTGGAGGGGTCGTGGAGCGCGACCAGCCGCTCGAGCTCGTCCGCGAGGTGCGCGCCGTGCTCGGGCAGGCCGCGCGAGAAGGCGTTGCGTGCGAGGTCGTGGGTGTGCGGCAGGTGGTCCACGCCGGGGAGGAGCGACGCCGACCACATCTTGCGGTTGGGCGAGATGCCGCCAACCGAGATTCCCCCGAAGCCGACTCCGTGATAGCCGCGCTCACGCCCGATCAGGCGGGTACGCCCGGCGTCGCCGCGCACGCGGTGATAGGCGAGGGCGATCTTGAGCGCGGTATCGACCGATTCCGAGCCCGAGTTGGTGAAGAACGCGTGATCGAGGCCGGGCGGCGCGATCTTCACGAGCTCGTTGGCGAGGCGGAAGGCGCCCGGATGGCCCATCTGGAAGGGCGGCGCATAGTCCATGCTCTCGAGCTGCGCGGCGACCGCGGCGGTGATCTCGCGCCGTCCATGTCCGGCGTTGACGCACCACAGGCCCGCCACCGCGTCGAGAATCTCGCGCCCGTCGGCGGTCCAGTATTGCATGCCGCTCGCGCGCGCGAGGAGCCTTGGTGCCGCCTTGAACTGCCTGTTGGCGGTGAACGGCATCCATAACGCTTCGAGGTCGCTGCGCTTCAGCGCTTCGCTCGGGGTGGCCATGGGTCTCTCGTGCGGAAGGCTCGGGGGGCGGGATGATAAATAAAGTGGACAAAGCACACCACCGGAGCCATATTCAGCGCTCTCTCGTCTAAGATCTTAAACACATGAGCATCGACGTCGGCGCGCGGCTGCGGAGCGTGCGCTTGAGCTTCGGGTTGTCCCAGCGCGAGCTCGCCCGCCGCGCGGGCGTCACCAACGGACTCATCTCTCTGATCGAGCAGAACCGCGTCAGCCCCTCGGTCAGCTCGCTGAAGAAGGTGCTCGATGGCGTGCCCATGGCGCTCGCCGAGTTCTTCACCCTCGACCTGAGCGCCGCGCCACAGGCCTTCTTCGGCGCCGAGGAGCTGGTCGAGCTCGGGAACGCCGAGGTCTCACTGCGGCTCGTGGCCGCACAGCGTGCCGGCCGGCAGCTCACGCTGCTGCACGAGCGCTACGCTGCGGGGGCCGCTACCGGCGAGGACCTGCAGGCGCACCGCGGTGAGGAGGCGGGCGTCGTGATCCGCGGACGCATCGAGCTCACGGTCGGCGGGGCGACGCGCGTGCTCGGGCCGGGCGAGGCTTATTATTTCGCGAGTCAGCTGCCTCATCGCTTTCGCAATGTCGGGCGCGAGGCGTGTGAGATCATCAGCGCCTGCACCCCTGCGACCTTCTGATCGAGGCTGGAAAGTAAAAGCCATGAACGCAAGACCCGAACAGATCTCCTGGCACGAGCGCGCCCGCGCGCTCGAGTTCCGCACGCAGGCGTTCATCGACGGGCGCTACGTGGACGCCGCCACCGGAGCGACCTTCGATTCGGTCAACCCGGCTACCGGCAAGCTCCTGGCGCGCGTGGCCGCGGGCGACGAGGAGGACATCAACCGCGCCGTGACCTCGGCACGCGCCGCCTTCCGCAAGGGCGTCTGGGTGAGTCTGCGTCCCGCCAAGCGCAAGCGGATCCTGCTGCAGTTTGCCGACCTCATCATGAAGCACGCCGAGGAGCTGGCGCTCCTCGAGAC
>JASHQW010000376.1 GCA_030038875.1 Gammaproteobacteria bacterium
TAGGCGTCGTCCTCGAAGATGCGGAGCTTGCGCTCGGTCTTGAGACTCACGCGCGACGCCGTGGCGTTGGCGACGCAGCCGTTCGCGAAGCGGATGCGGGCGTTGGCAATGTCGATCTGGTCCGAGAACACGGGGGTACCGACCGCATCGATGGTGCTGATCGGCACGCCGACGATGGTCTGCACGATGTCGATGTCGTGGATCATGAGATCGAGCACCACGTTCACGTCGGTGCCGCGCTCGCGGTAGGGCGCGAGCCGATGGCACTCGACGAAGCGCGGCGCGGTGAGATAGGGCATGGCGGCGAGAATCGCCGCATTGAAGCGCTCGAGATGCCCTACCTGGAAGACGCACCGGGCGCGCGCCGCGAGCGCGATCAGCTCGCGCGCCTGGCTCGCGGTCTCGGTGATCGGTTTCTCGACCAGCACGTGCGCGCCGTGCTCGAGAAAGTCGCGCGCGATGGCGAAATGCGTCGGCGTCGGGGTGACGACGCTCACGGCGTCCACCGCGCCGAGCAGCTCGCGGTGATCGCCGAGCGGGCGGGTCCTGAGCTCCGCGGCGACCTGCTCGCGGGCGTCCTGTCGCGGATCGACGACCGCAGCGAGCTCGCAGCCCTCCGCCTGCGCGTACTTCTGGGCGTGGAATCGGCCGAGGTAGCCGACCCCGATGACGGCGGCTCTGATTTTCTGCATGGGAACGTTATTATGCCCGCCCCCATGGCCACCACACCCCTCGAGCAGCTCGCGCGCGCCCGGCAGTCACTCGGCCGGCTGTCCCGTGCACAGCGCGAGCTGATCGTCGCCGGCGTGGCCCTTGGGGTGGGGCTATTCGTGATGCCGTTCCTGATCTGGGCCGCCGGCCACCGCGTTCTCGGCCCCTACACCCACGGCGACGATCCCAAAGCCGGCCCCTGGGCGCTGTTCGCCGATTATGTCGTGGGTCTGGCGCACGGCTCCGCCGTATTCTGGGCCGTGGCGCTCGGTCCCCTGGCGATATTCACGCTGATCCGGGCCTTTTTGGCCCTCCTGCGGTGGGTGCCGGCGCTGCGTCGCTATTGAGGCCAGTAAAGCCACAGCACGAGGGCGAAGACCGCGAGCGTGGCAGCGTGCGCCGCCCCCCGCCAGCGCCGCTCGCGCAGCTGCCCGTAGAAGCTCGCGCCGGTAACCGCCGCGAACAGCGTGAATACCAGGATGGCGCGCACCAGGTGAGAGTGCTCGGGGGCGAAGCGCTGCTCGTCCTCGGGGAGGAGCAGGATGACGATCCAGGTCATGATCAGCCCGGAGGCCAGGGCCACGGCGGACCCCGCCAGAATCGCGAGCAGCGCTGTTAAAGGCTTCATGCTGTGAGCACCGCACTTGCTAAAGGCGAACGGTACGCTCTAGCCTTGCTCTAAGATTTTACCGAACCTGTGAGCTGACCCGATGACCGAGTCTCTGCGCCGCTCCTCCGGCTGGATAACCGTGTGCCTCCTGGCACTGGCGGCGCTCGCGCTCGCCGGCTCCGTGCAGGCCCCCGCCAGCCCTTCGCTCCTGCCGCCGGGAGCAATCGCCCCGACCGACGCCCAGCGCGCCACCGCGCGCAAGATCGGCCGCATCCTCGAGGAGGCGCACTACAGCCACGCCCCGATCGACCGGCGGATGTCGGACATCGTGTTTCAGCGCTATCTCGAGTTCCTCGATCCGCAGCGCAGCTACCTGCTCGCGGCCGACGTCAACGAGTTTTCCGCGTACCGCTACCAGTTCGACGACATGATCCGCACCGGGAGCATCGACCCGGCGTACCTTATGTTCGCGCGCTTCCAGCAGCGCAACCGCGAACGCATGCAGTACGCGCTCTCGCTGCTGCAGACCGAGCCCGACTGGACGGTGGACGAGTCGTACGAGTTCGAGCGCACGCACGCGCCCTGGCCGGCGGATCAGGCGCAATTGGATGACCTGTGGAGACGGCGCGTCAAGAATGACGCGCTCTCGCTGCTCCTGACCGGCAAGCAGTGGCCGGAGGCGGCCGACATCCTGCGCAAGCGCTACGAGCGGGTGCTGAAGCGCATCGACCAGGTGACGAACGAGGACGTGTTCGAGAACCTGATGAACGCCTACGCGCGCGCCTTCGACCCGCACTCGAGCTATTTCTCGCCGCGCAGCTCCGAGGAATACCGCATCCAGATGAGCCTCAACTACGACGGCATCGGCGCCTCGCTCCAGGTGGTCGACGACTACGTCACCATCATGAACATCATCGACGGCGGCCCCGCCGCGGCAGCCGGCACGCTCAAGACCAACGACCGCATCACCGGAGTCGGCCAGGGTCACGAGGGCGCGCTCACCGACGTCATCGGCTGGCGGCTCGATGACGTCGTGCAGCTGATCCGCGGCAAGGCGGGCACGAGCGTGCGGCTGCAGGTCCTGCCCGGCGGCGCCGCTCCGGGCAGCCCGGAGAAAGTGCTCGAGTTCGTGCGCAACAAGATCACGCTCGAGGCCCAGGCCGCGCACAAGGAGGTCAAGACGGTGGCGCGCAACGGCCGCACCTACCGCATCGGCGTCATCACGGTGCCCGGTTTCTATCAGGACATCGCCGCGCAGAACGCGGGCGACGAGAACTACCGCAGCACCACCCGCGACGTGGCGAAGCTCCTGCGCGAGCTCAAGGGCGAGAGCATCGACGGTCTGGTGCTCGACCTGCGCGGCGACGGCGGCGGCTACCTGCCGGAGGCGACCGCGCTCACCGGCCTCTTCATCAACCATGGACCGGTGGTGCAGCTGCGCGATACCTCCGGGCGGCTCGAAGTGCTCGACGACCCGGAGACCGCTCCGGCCTACGACGGTCCACTCGCCGTGCTGGTCGACCGCATGAGCGCCTCGGCCTCCGAGATCTTCGCCGGCGCGATCCAGGACTATCACCGCGGCCTGATCATCGGTCAGACGACCTTCGGCAAGGGCACCGTGCAGAATCTGGTGCCGCTCGATCGCTGGTCGAGGGAGCCGGTGAACGGCCAGCTGACGGTGACCATCGGCAAGTTCTACCGCGTGACCGGCGAGAGCACCCAGCATCGCGGCGTCGAGCCCGACATTCCGCTCGCCTCGGTGCTCGATACCAAGGAAGTTGGCGAGAGCGCGCTCGAGTCCTCGCTCCCCTGGGACCGCATTGCCGGAGTGCCCTTCAAGACCAGCACCGTCGCGGCCAGCGAGCCGACCGTGGCGGTGCTCGCCTCAGCGGAGGACGCGCGCGCGCAGCATGACCCCGACTACCGCTGGCTGGTCTCGGACATCGCCGCCATCGACACCCTGCGCGAGCAGCACAGTGTGTCGCTGAACCTCAAGGTGCGGCGCGAGGAGCGCGCGCGCGAGGACAAGGAGCGGCTCGATCGCG
>JASHQW010000377.1 GCA_030038875.1 Gammaproteobacteria bacterium
GGGCGCGCTCGCCGCAGGGCTGTCGGCCCTCGGCGTCGCGACGCTGCGCTATCAGTTCCCGTACATGGAACGCCGCTCGCGCCGCCCGGATCCGCCGCCGCTCTGCCACGCGACGGTGCGGGCGGCGGTGGCCGCGGCGGCGCGCCTCGTGCCCGGGCTGCCCTTGGTCGCCGGCGGCCGCTCCTTCGGCGGCCGCATGACCTCGCAAGCCCAGGCGCTCGCGCCACTCGCGGGCGTGCGCGGGCTGGCTTTCCTGAGTTTTCCGCTGCATCCCGCGGGCGCACCGTCCGATGCGCGCGCAGATCATCTCGCGAAGGTTGCGATCCCGATGTTGTTTGTCAGCGGCACGCGCGATGCGCTCGCCGAGCGAGCACTCCTCGAGGGCGTGATCGCGCGCCTCGGGGCAAGGGCCACGCTGGCCCTGGTGGAGGACGCCGACCACTCCTTTCACGTCCCGGCGCGCGGCGGCCGCACGGACGCGCAGGTGCTGAGCGAGGTCCTGCAGCGGCTCGCCCGCTGGATCGACACGCTCATGTAACATGCCCTGACCGTGCCCAAGCGCGCTCTCGAACGCTACGCCGCCAAGCGCACCTTCACGCGCACGCCCGAGCCGCCCGCGAAGGCGGCTGCCGCGCGCCACGGACCGTTGCTGTTCGTCGTGCAGAAGCACGCGGCGCGGCAGCTGCATTACGACTTCCGGCTCGAGCTCGACGGCGTGCTCAAGTCGTGGGCGGTACCGAAAGGCCCCTCGCTCGACCCCGACGACAAGCGCATGGCGGTCGAGGTCGAGGATCATCCCTTCGACTACGCCTCCTTCGAAGGCGTGATTCCGGAGAAGCAGTACGGCGCCGGGAATGTGATCGTGTGGGACTGTGGGGTGTACTCACCCGACGAGGGCGGACAGTACTCCTTCACCGAGCGCGCCGAGGCCGAGCGGCGCGTGCGCGCCGAGCTCGCGCAAGGGAAGCTCAGCTTCCTGCTGCGCGGTGAGAAGCTGAAGGGCTCCTTCACGCTCGTGAAGACCCGCACCGGCAACCAGTGGCTTCTCATCAAGCACCGCGACCGCTTCGCGCAGGCCAACGACGTGCTCGCGCAGCCCGCATCCGTGCTTTCGGGCCTCAACCTCGATCAGATGACGCCCGCGAACACGCCGCCGCGGCTCGATGCCGGGCTGTTGGCACCGGCCGGGCCGCCGGAAGCGATGCCGCGCGAGCTCGCGCCGATGCTGGCCGAGACCTCGGACTCGCTCGAGTCCGACCCGCAGTGGCGCTATGAGCCGAAGCTCGACGGCTACCGCGTCATCGCCTACGTACGCGGCACCGAGGTGCAACTCAAGTCACGCCGCGGGCTCGACCTGACAGATTTTTTTCCGGAGCTGACGGAGGAGCTCGGAGCCCAGGCGGTCGAGCAGATGATCCTCGACGGCGAGATCGTCGCGCTCGACGCCACCGGCCGCCCCTCTTTCAACGCCCTGCAGAACCGCGCGCAGTTGAAGAGCGCGGCCGAGATCGCCGCCGCACGGCGCTACAGCCCGGTGGTGCTGGTGTGCTTCGATCTGCTGCACTTCGCGGGCCTGAACCTGCGCGGCTCTCCCTATCTCGCGCGCCACCGCTATTTGACGCAGTGCCTGCTGCCGTCGGCGCACGTGCAGCTGGTGCACAGCTCCGACAATGGCCCGGAGCTTTACCGCGTGGCCTTGAGCCACGGCTTCGAGGGTGTCGTCGCCAAGCGCAGCGACTCGAGCTATCAGCCCGGCAAGCGCTCGCGCGCCTGGCTCAAGATCAAGGCGGCGCAGTCCGCCGAGCTCGTGATTGGCGGCTTCACGCGCGGCAAGGGCGCGCGCGACCCCCTGGGCGCGCTGCTGCTCGGGTACTTCGACGGCAAGGCGCTGCGCTACGCCGGGCACGTCGGCTCGGGCCTGAACGACCAGCTGATCGCCGCGCTCCTCGAGCGCACCGCCAAACTCAGGCGCAAGGATTCCCCGTTCGCTGACGAGGTGCCGCTGCACCGGCCGACGACCTGGCTCGCGCCGCAGCTGGTCGCCGAAGTAACGTTCAGCGAGTGGACGCCGGCCGGAGCGCTGCGCGCGCCGGTGTTCGTGCGACTCCGCGACGACCTGGAGGCCGCTGACGTGAAAAAGCCCGAGCCGCATCGCAAACGCGACGGAACCCCTGGTCATGCGCCCGCGGATCGCAGTGTCTCGCGGCGCGCCGCCGCCGCCGCCGCGGTGGGCGCGTCGGCCGATCCCGATCCTGCCGATGGGGTGGCTCCGATCCTCGAGCAGCTCGACCACCGCGCCACGCGCCTGGACCTCACGCTCGGCAGCGCGCGCATCCGCCTGACCAACCTCGACCGCGTCTACTGGCCCGCGGCGGGCAAGGGCAGCCCCGCGGTCACCAAGCGCGACCTGCTGCGCTACCTCGCGCGGGTCGGGCGCTTCATGTTGCCGCACCTCGAAGACCGGCCGCTCACCATGATCCGCATGCCCGAGGGGATCAACGGCGAGCGCTTCTTCCAGAAGCACTGGGAGCAGCCGCTCCCGGAGTTCGTCGAGACCATCACCGTGTTCTCGGAGACCAAGGAAGACCAGCACCGCTACCTGCTCGCCAACAACCTGCCGACGCTGCTGTGGCTCGGGCAGATCGGCACGCTCGAGTTCCACATCTGGCACTCGCGCGCCCGTCCCGGCCCCGACACTCCCGACGCCCGCACCGACTACGCGAGCTCACTCGCCGCGCTCGAGGCCTCGGTGCTCAACTACCCCGACTACCTGGTCTTCGACATCGATCCCTATATCTATTCAGGGAAGGAGGCCAAGGGGGCGGAGCCCGAGTTCAACAGGAAGGGCTTTGCGGCCGGCAAACGCGTCGCGTTCTGGCTGCGGGCGCTCCTTCGGGAGATGGGGCTCGAAGCCATCATCAAGACCTCGGGCAAGACCGGGCTGCACATGTTCGTGCCGATCGAGCGTGCCGTGACCTTCGATGAGGCCCGCCACATCTGCGAGAGCGTCGGCCGCCATGTGATGCGCGAGCATCCCAAGGACATCACCATGGAGTGGGCGGTCGAGAAGCGCACCGGCAAGATCTTCATCGACTACAACATGAACGTGCGCGGCAAGACGCTCAACGTCGCCTATTCCCCGAGGGGGATCCCCGGGACGCCCGTCTCCATGCCGCTCACCTGGGAGGAGCTCGAAGCGGCCGAGCCGACGGACTTTACGCTCAATAATGTGCCCGCCCGCTTGGAAAAGAGGGGGGACCGGTGGCATGATGTACTCGAGCTAAAACAGAGCCTTACGAAGGCTTTCGGTGTCAAGGGTGAGAAGTAGAGGGTGAACGGTATGGCCGCTGCTCGCTCGATAGGGTCGCTCACGGTGTCCTTCGGACTGGTCGCGATTCCGGTGAAGCTCTTCACCGCGAACCAGTCCTCGAATGCCATCTCCTTCAATCTGCTGCACAAGACCGACGGCTCGCGCCTCCGGCAGCAGTACATCTGCCAGAAGGACGGGGCGGTGGTCGAACGTGACGACATGGTCAAGGGCTACGAGTTCGCCAAGGACCAGTACGTGCGCTTCACGCCGGAGGAGATCAAGGCGCTGGAGGAGGTCGGCAGCCACGCGGTCGAGATTTCCGAGTTCGTGCCGATCGAGTCGATCGATCCGGTGTACTACGACAAGACCTACTACCTGGCCCCCGACAAGGGTGCCGCCAAGCCCTATGCGCTCCTCACCGAGGCCCTGAAGCAGGCCGGGCGCTGCGGCGTCGGCCGCTGGGCCGCGCGCGGCAAGGGCTATCTCGTGATCCTGCGGCCGATCGGCGACGTGCTCGCCATGCAGCAGCTGCACTACGCGGCCGACGTGCGCCGCGCGAGCGAGGTCGAGATCCCTAAACCTGAGGTGAAGCCGGCGGAGCTCAAGCTCGCCCAGCAGCTGATCGACGCGCAGACCGCCGAGAAATTCGATGCGGACGCCTACAAGGACGAGGTGCGCGGGCGCATCGAGGCCGCGATCCAGAAGAAGGTCGACGAGGGTCAGGAGATCAGCATGGTCGAGCCCGCCCCTCCCGGCGAAGGCAAGGTCATCGACCTCATGGAGGCGCTGCGCGCCAGCCTCGAGAAGAGCGGCAAGGCGCGCGATCAGGTGAGCCCGCTCGGTCCCCGCAAAGCTCCCAAGCGCGTCGAGGAACCGGCTAAAGTAGTGCGCAAGGCCGGCAAGCGTTAAGCAAGGGCACTACCTTTCCTCAAGAGCTCAGGATGCGATCGTACAGTGTGCGGGACGTGCAAAAGGTCCTGCGGCTGTCCCCTGCGATCACGCGCGGCCTGATCCGTGCCGGATTCGTCAAGCCGGCGCGCGGCCCGCGCCGCGCCTATCGGCTGTCGTTCCAGGATCTCATCGTGCTGCGCACCGCGCGTGCCCTGATCGACGCCCGCATTCCCGCCAAGCGCATCCATCGCTCGCTCGAGAGGCTGCGGCGCGAGCTCCCGGCCTCGATGCCCCTCTCGGGACTCGCGATCAGCGCCGTGGGAGATCACGTGGTGGTGCGCGATGGCGAGGCGCGCTGGCAGGCGGACAGCGGTCAGTATCTCCTCGGGCTCGACGTGACGCTCGAGGATGGCGTGCTGCAGGTGGTCGAGCACCAGCCGCCGGCCGCGCCCGCCGCGGAACCGGCGCAGGAGAGCGCGCGCGACTGGTTTGCCGAAGGCCTGACGCTCGAGAACACCGACCCGGGCGCAGCGTTGGAGGCTTACCGCCTGGCCGCGCAGGCGAATCCGCACAACGCCGCCGCGTGGATCAATCTGGGCCGCCTGCTGCACGTCCTCGGAAATACCGCCGAGGCCGAGGAGGTCTACCGCGGCGCGCTCGCGCACGTCGGCCCCGATCCCCTGCTCCTTTATAACCAAGCGGTGCTGCTCGAGGACGTCGGCAAGACCGACGCGGCGCTCGATGCCTACCGGGCGGCCCTCGCCGGCGATCGCAACCTCGCCGACTGCCACTACAACCTGGCGCGGCTCTATCAGTCTCTCGGCAAGCAGCAGCATGCGATCCGGCATCTCGGTGAGTACCGGCGGCTGATGAGCGACCGTCACTGATCGAAAAACGGGCGGCTCCCCCATGAGGTTCTGGGTCGGCACGTCCGGGTACAACTACCCCGAATGGAAGGGCAGCTTCTACCCGGAGAAATTCCCGGCCGCGAAGATGCTGCCCTACTACGCCGAGCGCTTCACGACGGTCGAGATCAACTACACCTTCTACCGCGTTCCGAACCCGAAGATCCTCGGCGGCTGGGATCGCGAGACACCACCGGGCTTCCGTCTGACGCTCAAGGCCCCCAAGCGCATCACCCACATCGCGAAGCTCAGGGACTGCGCCGACCTGCTGCAGTATTTTCTCAGGACCGCCGCGACGCTCGGACCCAAGCTCGGTGCGATCCTCTTCCAGCTGCCGCCCTACTTCCGCAAGGACCTCGCGGTGCTCGATGAGTTTCTGAAGCTCCTCCCGGCGGGCACTTGCGGCGCATTCGAGTTCCGCCATGCCTCGTGGATGGATCCCGAGGTGTTCGCGCGCTTGAAGAATGCGACTCTCGCCCTGTGCGTCGCGGACAGTGAGAAGTTCTCCACCCCGCTCGAGATCACCGCGCCCTACGCCTACTTCCGGCTGCGCGATGAGGGCTATACGCCCGAGGACCTCAGGCGCTGGGCCGGGACCATCCGCGCGAGCACGGCGCAGTGCGGCGATGTGTTCGTGTACTTCAAGCACGAGGAAGCGGGTAAGGGCCCGCAGTTTGCGAAGCTGCTGCTCGAGTCGCTCGAGGCTGGCACTGGTTGAAGCCTTCGCGGGCGGGTGCATCCAGGAGGGCCCCGCAGCGCATCTATACGGTCAGACACACCCTCACATCGAGGCACCCCATGCAGCATCTCGTCCCCATCTCGTTCCTGGTCTTCCTGACCGCTGCGGCAGTCACCGGCATCATCGCCGACTATAAGAAGCGTAAGGCGGCGCTGGAGCCGCTGCGTGCCGCGATCGAGCACGGGCAGCAGCTCGACCCGGCGCTGGTCGAGCGCTTGATGGCGCCCGAGCCGTCGTCCGGCGTCGCCCCGATGGGCCTCATGGTGGGCGGCATCGTGGTCAGCGCCGCCGGCGTTGGCGTGATAATCCTCTCGATCCTCTTGGCCCAGGAGGATAAAAGCGCGCTCTATCCCGTCATGGGAGGTGGCATCGTGGTGCTGTGCGTGGGCGTTGGGCTGATCCTCGCTTCCCGTGCAGTTGAGCGCTACAAGCAGCGACAAGCCCACGGCCCCAACGGCAGGTGACCGCCGGACCCTGAGCGTGAG
>JASHQW010000378.1 GCA_030038875.1 Gammaproteobacteria bacterium
TGCGCAGCTCCTCGAGCAGCTGCTCGAGCCGCTCCTCGCGCGCCGCCCGCTCGAGGTCGGCGCGCATCTCAAGAATGGCGAGCACGTTGTCCTCGACCGAGAGCTTGCGGAACACCGACGCCTCCTGCGGCAGGTAGCCGAGCCCGAGCTGTGCCCGGCGGTGCATGGGCAAGAGCGTCACGTCCTCCTCGCCGAGGTGAATGCGGCCGGCATCGCAGGGGATGAGCCCCACGATCATGTAGAAGGCCGTGGTCTTGCCGGCGCCGTTGGGCCCGAGCAGGCCCACCACCTCTCCGGCCTCGAGGTGCAGCGACAGATCGCGTACTACGGGACGGGACTTGTAGCTCTTGGCGAGGCCCGTGGCCCGGAGCACCGTCATGACTTCGGCGCGGAGTCGGCCGCCGCCGGCTGCTTCGGTGCAGGCGTCGCCGCGTCGGGCTTCGAGGCATCGGGCTTGGGAGTCTCGGGCTTGGGGGTCTCGGGCTTGGGGGTCTCGGGCTTGGGCTGCGCGGGCTTGCCCGTGATCCCGGCATGCGGCGCGATATTGATGTGCACGCGCTGATCGACGCTGCCGCCGGTGGCACTGGGCGGCGTGCCGGCCTGGATCTGCTGCTCGCGTATGTTGTAGACGATAAGCGGGCCGGATATCTCGTTCTCCCCGTCCGACAGCCAGGCGTCGTCCGTGAGCCGCACGGTGCCGTCGTTCACGTCGTAGAGGATCTCGTCGGCATGACCGCGGGCGATCTGATCGGAGTTCGCGCGCTTCTGCTCGAACTCGGCCGGCTTGCCGGTGATGGTGGCGCGCGCGATGTGATTGTCCTTGAACTCGATCACCGCCTGATCGGAACGCAGATTGCCGCGCTGCTCGGCGTCGATGCGCACATTGCCGTCGAAGTTCCAGCGGCTGTTCGCAAAGTTGAGTCCCGTCGCGCGCGCGTGCTCGGCCTGCACGCGCATGTCGCCCTGCGAGATGACGACGTTCTTGAACACCAGCGTGTTGGTCTTGGCATCGACTTCGGAGGATGCGGCGTCGAGCGACACGGGCAGTCCGCTGAAGTCGGGAAGGGCGTCGGCCGCCGCGGTCGGCAGCGCCGGCAGCAGCGCCCCGGCGAGGAGCAGCGCGATCGAGTTATGGCAGATACGAGCCATGGACGGCCGATTCTAGCTGCAGCTGACCCTCCTTCAAGCGCGCCACCAAGCCCTTGGCATGCAGCTCACGGCCCGACATGGTGAGCGTCACCGGATCGGGAGTCGTGACCACCTGCGCGTGCGTGTCGAAGGAGAGATGGTCGGTGGAGATCTCGGCCTGATCCTGCGTGCCCGGCAGGACCCCGGCTACGTGGACATCGCCGTCGAGCTGCACGACGCCGGTGTCCTGACCGAGCTCGCCTCGGTCGGCGCGCGCCGTCCACTGCTGGCCGCTCGCCGCGCGGAAGCCCATCTGCACCTGCGTGAGCAGGACCGTTTCGTCATCGGGCTGCTCACTGATGCGCGCGGCGTCGAGGCTGTAGAGCGGCTGGCCATCGGCCCCGGTCTGCACCAGGTGGGCGTGGAGCGCGGCGTACCCCGGATCACGCGGCGGGGCTCCGGCCGCACTGGTCACGACGGCCTCGCGCTGCGGTGCCGAGAGCAGGACCAGGCCCACCACGAGCGCCAGCCCCGCGAGCACCGCGACCAGCCGATACATCATGACGCGCTCATCTCCTAGCGCCCGCGGCCACGGCCGGCCAGCAGGAGGTCGCACACCTCGCGCACCGCGCCGCGGCCCCCGCCATGGCGGGTTACGACGGCGGCGGCACGCCGCACCGCGGGGTGCGCATCGCCGACCGCGAAGGCGAGCGCGACGGCATTCATGAGCGGCACATCGGGTAGGTCATCTCCCACGCAGGCGCAGGCGCTGTGCGGGAGCCTCAGGCGTGTGCGCAGCCGCTCGAAGACGGCGAGCTTGTCGGCTACGCCCTGGTGCACGTGCGGCACTCCGAGCTCGCGACAGCGCGCCGCCACGGCGGCGGAGCGCCGGCCGGAAATCACCGCGACCTTGATGCCGGCGCGCTGCAGGGCGACCAGGCCGTAGCCGTCGCGCACGTCGAACACCTTGAAAGCTTCGCCGCGCGGCCCGAAGTATAGCCGCCCGTCCGTCAGCACTCCGTCCACATCCAGCACCAGCAAGCGAATCGCCTCCGCCCCGCGCACCCGGCCAGCGCCTCACATCACTCGGGCACGGAACAGATCGTGCACGTTAAGCGCGCCGACCAGCCGGCCGGCGGTATCCGCCACGGGGAGAGCCGTGATGCGATGCAGCTCCATGAGATGCACGGCCTCGGCGGCGAGCTCGCGCGGCCCGATGGTCTTCGGCTGCGGCGTCATGACCGCGCCCATGGTGGTGGCATGCACGTCGATCTGCGTCTCGAGCGCGCGGCGCAGGTCGCCGTCGGTGAACACCCCGAGGATCCGCTCTTCCGCATCGACCACGACGGTCATGCCGAGACCCTTGGCGGACATTTCGAGGAGCCCCGCGCTCAAGGGCGCCGTGGGCAGGACGCGCGGCAGCGCCGACCCCGTGCGCATCAGATCCTCGACGTGCAGCAGGAGCTTGCGGCCGAGGCTGCCGCCCGGATGCGAGCGGGCGAAGTCCTGGGCCGTGAAGCCGCGCGCCTCGAGCATCGCGACCGCGAGCGCATCTCCCATGGCAAGGGTGGCGGTGGTGCTCGCCGTCGGCGCCAGGTTGAGCGGACAGGCCTCCTCGTCCACCGCGACATCGAGCGTGACGGCTGCGGCTTGGGCGAGTGTCGAGTCGGACGTGCCGGTCATCACGATGAGCGGTACGCCGAGGCGCTTGAGCGACGGCAGCAGCGCCACGAGCTCGGGGGTCTCACCGGAGTTGGACAGCGCGAGTACCACGTCGGCGCGGGTGATCATCCCGAGGTCGCCGTGGCCGGCTTCGGCCGGGTGCAGGAAAAACGCGGGCGTACCCGTGCTGGCGAGCGTCGCGGCGATCTTGCCGGCGATGTGCCCGGACTTTCCCATGCCGGTCACGACCACCCGGCCCTGGCAAGCGAGGCACAGGCGGCAAGCCTGGGCGAAGGCCGCGCCGACGCGGGCACCGAGCGCCCCGAGCGCCTGCGCCTCGATGGCGAGCGCCCGGTGCGCGGAGGCGATGAGCCGCTCTTCGTCCGGGTCTCTCGAGGCCTTCTGCCCGGCAGGATGCGCCTTCATGCGATTCATTATAGGCGCCTGCACGGTGTGCCCATGTAATATCCCGCCCATGAACCCCGAAGAGGTCGCGCGGCTGATCCGCGCGGGGCTGCCGGGCGCGCAGGTCGAGGTGCAGTCCGACGACCAGACCCATTTCGCCGCCCGCGTGATCGCGCGCGAGTTCGCCGGGAAGCGCAGCCTCGCCCGGCACCAGCTCGTCTACCGCGCGCTCGGTGAGCTCATGGGGCGCGAGATCCACGCGTTATCGATCGAGGCGCTCACCCCCGAGGAATCAGAACGGACCTGAACCATGAAGATGTTGAACCGGCATGTTGTTCGCGGGCAAAGACGACGCCTTTTGCCCGCGGTCTACGGAGTAATGTCTGCCGAAATTGCCGCAGGCAATTTCGGCCAATAAGTATGGACAAGCTGCAGATCCAGGGCGGTACCGCCCTCGAAGGCGAGGTGCGCATCTCCGGCGCCAAGAACGCCACGCTGCCAATCCTCGCCGGTGCCCTGCTCGCGGATGATCCGGTGGTGGTCGCGAACGTCCCGCACCTGAAGGACGTCACCACCACGGTCGAGCTCCTCGGGAGGATGGGCGCCACGGTCACGATCGACGAACGCATGCGCATCGAGGTGGACGGCTCCACGGTACGCGAGTGCTTCGCGCCCTACGACCTGGTGAAGACCATGCGCGCCTCGATCCTGGTGCTCGGTCCTCTGGTGGCGCGCCACGGACACGCCGACGTGTCGCTCCCGGGCGGCTGCGCGATCGGGGCGCGCCCGGTGAATATCCACGTCGCGGGGCTGCAGGCGATGGGCGCCGATATCACCATCGAGGGCGGTTATATCCGCGCGCGCGCCGCGCGCTTGAAGGGCGCGCGACTGGTGCTCGACACCGTCACGGTCACCGGCACCGAGAACCTCATGATGGCTGCGACGCTCGCCGACGGCGAGACCGTCATCGAGAACGCGGCGCGCGAGCCCGAGGTCGTCGATCTCGCCAACTTCCTCATCGCCATGGGGGCGAGCATCCACGGGGCCGGCACCGACAAGATCGTGGTGCACGGGGTCGAACGGCTGCGCGGCACGACCTATGAGGTGCTGCCGGACCGCATCGAGAGCGGCACTTACCTGGTCGCCGGCGCCATCACGCGCGGCCGCGTGCGCGTGAAGAGTACCCGTCCCGACCACCTGGACGCGGTGCTCGCCAAGCTCGAGGAGGCGGGCGCGAAGCTCGGCGTCGGAGACAACTGGATCGAGGTCGACATGCGCGGCCGCGAGCTCCGGGCGGTGGACGTACGCACGGCACCGTACCCGGCCTTTCCGACCGACATGCAGGCGCAGTTCGCGGCGCTCAACAGCGTGGCGAAGGGCGTCGGCACCATTACCGAGACGATCTTCGAGAACCGCTTCATGCACATGCTGGAGATGCGCCGCATGGGAGCGGAGATCCGCCTCGAGGGCAACACCGCCATCATTCACGGCGTGGAGAAGCTGACCGCCGCCCCGGTGATGGCTACCGACCTGCGCGCCTCGGCGAGCCTGGTGCTGGCCGGGCTCGTGGCCGAGGGCCGCACCGACGTCGAGCGCATCTATCACATCGATCGCGGTTACGAGGCGATCGAGGAGAAGCTCGCCCAGCTCGGAGCGCAGATCCGGCGCGTACCGAATTAGGGCGAGGAGTCAGGCAATGCAAATAGGGATGATCGGACTCGGGCGCATGGGCTCGAACATGGCGCGGCGCCTCGCCCAGGGCGGGCACGAGTGTGTGGTCTGGGATCGCTCCCCCGGCACGGTCGCGAGCGCGGTGGGCTTCGGCGCGCGCGGCGCGAGTACGCTCGCTGAGCTCACGCGCTCGCTCAAGAGTCCACGTGCCATCTGGATCATGGTGCCCGCGGCCGCCGTCGATGCGCTGATCGGCGAGCTGTGTCCGTTGCTCGCGCGCGGCGACGTGCTGATCGACGGCGGCAATTCCAACTACCAGGACGACATCCGGCGCGCTGCCGAGCTCAGCGGCGCCGGGATCCACTATCTCGACGTCGGCACGAGCGGCGGCGTCCTCGGGCTCGAGGAGGGCTACTGCCTGATGATCGGCGGTGAACCCGAGACCGTCGCGCGGGTCGAACCTGTGTTCGCATCGCTCGCGCCGGGCGGACGGTTGCCCGCGGGAGCCGTGGCCGGCCGCGCGGCCGGACTCGCCGCGGCGGGGCTCGGCTACCTCCACTGCGGCCCGCATGGCGCCGGACACTTCGTTAAGATGGTCCACAACGGCATCGAGTACGGGCTGATGGCCGCTTACGCCGAAGGACTGAATCTCCTGGCGCACGCCGACGCGGGACTCAAGACCGCGCAGGCGGACGCGGAAACGGCGCCGCTCGCCAATCCGCGCTTCTATCAGTACCAGCTCGACATCGCCGCGATCGCCGAGCTCTGGCGCCACGGCAGCATCGTCGCCTCGCGCCTCCTCGACCTCACGGCGGCGGCGCTGGCGCGCGATGCGCGGCTCGCGGGCTTCGCCGGACGCGTCGCCGATTCGGGCGAGGGCCGCTGGACGGTGCAGGCCGCGATCGACGTGGGCGTGCCCGCGAACGTGCTGAGCGCGGCGCTCTACGCGCGCTTCGACTCGCGCGGCCGTGGCGAATTCGCCGACAAGGTGCTGTCGGCGATGCGCCTCGGCTTCGGGGGCCACCTCGAGCAAAGCGGCTGAGCGCCGCCGGGGACAGGAGGCGCCATGGAACGCCGTGACTGCGATGCCGTCGTGCTGTTCGGTGCGACCGGCGACCTGTGCTACCGCAAGATCTACCCTGCGCTCTATCAGCTGGTACGGCGCGGTATCCTCACCGTGCCGGCCATCGGCGTGGCGCGCCAGGGCTGGAAGCTCGAGCAGTACGCCGCGCGGGTGCGCGACAGTCTCGCGGCCTTCGTACCGGCAATCGATGAGGCGGCGCAGGCGCGCCTCATGGGCCTGCTGCGTTACGTGGACGGCGATTACAACGCGCGCGCGACCTTCGATGCGCTGCGCGCGGCGCTCGGCGCCGCGCAGCGCCCGCTGCACTACCTGGCAATCCCGCCCAGCATGTTCGCGGTGGTCGCCGAGCACCTGAGCGCCTCGACCTGCGCGCAGGGGGCGCGCATCGTGGTGGAGAAGCCCTTCGGGCGCGACCTGGCCTCGGCGCGCGCGCTGAACGCGACCCTGCATGCGCACTTTCCCGAATCGAGCATCTTCCGCATCGATCACTATCTCGGCAAGGAAGCGGTGCAGAACATCCTGTACTTCCGCTTCGCTAACTCGTTTCTCGAGCCGGTCCTCAACCGCAACTTCGTCTCGAGCGTGCAGATCACCATGGCCGAGACGCTCGGTGTCGCCGGACGCGGCCGCTTCTACGAGGAGGCCGGCGCGATCCGCGATGTAATGCAGAACCATCTCATGCAGATCGTGGCGCTGCTCGCCATGGAGCCGCCGGTGAACACCGGGGGCGAATCGCTGCGCGATGAGAAGGTCAAGGTGCTGAGGGCGGTGCGCCCGGCGGCGCCCGAGGAACTGGTACGCGGACAGTTCGTCGGCTACCGCAGCGAGCCCGGCGTCGCGCCCAACTCGCGCGTCGAGACCTACGCGGCGCTCACCCTGCACATCGACTCGTGGCGCTGGAGCGGCGTACCGTTCTACATGCGCACCGGCAAGCGGCTGCCCGTGACCGCCACCGAGGTGGTGGTGGAGCTGCGTCCGCCGCCGGCGCGGGTGTTCGGCGAGCTCGGCCCCGAGCAGCCGAATCATCTGCGCTTCCGCGTCGGTCCCGACGTGGCGATCGCGCTCGGGGCGCACTCGAAGCGGCCGGGCCCCGTCATGACGGGGCGCGACGTCGAGCTGTTCGTCGCCGAGCAGCAAGGCGAGGACCTGGACCCGTATGCCGCATTGATCAGCTCCGCACTGATCGGCGACACCTCGCACTTCGCGCGCGAAGACGAGGTGGAGGCGGCCTGGGCGATCGTCGATCCGCTGCTCAGGGGCGCGACGGTGCCGATCGAGTACCTGCCGGCGAGCTGGGGGCCGCCGCAGGCCGAGCGGCTGCTGCAGGGGCCGTGCGGCTGGCACAATCCGGGCGCGCGGCCGCAGGACTGGACGCGCGCGTGCGGGAAGAGCGTTGCGAGCTAAAAACTCTGCAGGGCGTGCTTGCAGCCGCCGCGCGCGCGGGACTACGATGCCTGTGGAGGTAAGTGTCATGCGCAGCAAAATTCTGATTGGCACCGCCCTCACGCTCTGCGTGGCAGCCTGTGCCAGCAATCCCTCGACCCCTCCTCTGGCAGCGGCCGCCAAGTCACCGCCCGGGTGGTGCGTGACAAGCACGGGCACGCGCATCCCCCTGGGCCCTCGTGAGTGCGCGGCCGCGGGTCACACATGGACACAGAAGGACATCAGCACCACGGGCGCGACGGACACGGGGCAGGCGCTGCGCCAGCTTGACCCCTCGCTCACCATCACGGGCCACTAATCGACATTGCGCGGCTCCGCGGCCGCGGTGCTCGCAGAGCGAATGATCACCGCGGAAGACCTGGTGCGTTCCCCGGCTTGGCTGCCGCTGGAGGTTCTATCGGGCGGCGGCGGCGTGCGGGTCGTGCGCCTCGATGAAGCGGCCTATCGCGCGGCGAGCTTTCTCGACCAACGCCTGCTGCGGCTCGGGTTTGAGCAACAGGGCGCTGCACTAGCGATCCTCGAGGCGGCGGCCGCACGGCTCGCGCCGCGAGCGCACTACATTTTCCACACCGGACACGTCGGCTCGACGCTCATCTCGCGGCTCATCGGCGCGCACGAGGAGTTTTTCGCGCTGCGCGAACCGGCGCTGCTGCGCGCGATCTCGGCACAGTCGCCGCCGGCCAGCCGGACACCGAGTCTCGAGGTCGCGCTGGCGCTCCTCGCGCGCACCTGGCGGGCAGGCCAGCGTGCGGTCATCAAGGTCACGAGCGTCGTCAGCGAGCTGGCCGGGGACATACTCGCCGCCGAGCCCCAGGCAGCCGCGATCTTCATGTTTGTCCAGCCGCTCAGCTTTCTGTGCGGCATCTTCGCCGGCCCCAACTCACGGGTCGAGAGCCAACAACTCGCACCGGCGCGCCTGCACCGACTCATGCGGCGACTCGAAGCAAGCGAGTGGCGCCAGAGTCCGCGCTCGGAGGGCGAGCACATCGCGATGAGCTGGCTTTGCGAGATGGCCGCGTTGCAGCAGGCGGCGGCACGATTCGAGCGCCAGGTTCTCTGGGTGGATTTCGACGCCTTTCTCGGCGAGCCGCGCGGTGGGCTGCAGGCGATTTTCCGGGCACTCGGGACCAAGCCCTCTGCGGGCGAGATCGACCGCCTCGTGACCGGCCCGTTGATGCAGCAATACTCCAAGGCGCCGGAGCACGCTTATGATGCGGCGTTGCGTCGCAGCCTGCTGCTTGCCGCGGAGCGCGAGCACGCGCTCGAGATCAGGCGTGGCATGGCCTGGCTGGCAGAGGTGGCGAGTCGCCATCCGCCCGTTGCGACCGTGCTCGAGCCGACGGTGCACGCGGGCGGTCATCGGTGAACGTGCAGGTGCTCGGGGCCTAAGCCGCTGACATAGCGCTCGTACATCTGCGCATATGCCTCTTCCAGGTGCCTGACGAACAGCTCGGTATCGAACAGCGGCACCGTCAGCCGCGTGCGCTGCAACTTTTCGCGCAGCTCGGCCAGCCGGCTCGGATGGGCCGCCAGCCCGGTAGCCAGCGACTCATACTCCCCTGGCGCGCTCGTGATCAGCTCGGGCAACCCGACTGCCTCGAGCAGGCTGGCCGCGACACGCGCGGCGAACGACTCCCCCGTGCGCGTCAGCACCGGTAGCCCAACCCACAGCGCATCACTCGCCGTCGTATGGGCGTTATAAGGGAACGTATCGAGAAACAGATCCGCCAACCGCTGGCGCGCCAGATGCTCCGCCAACGGCATGCGTGGCGCAAATACCAGACGTGCGCCGCTCACGCCGCGCACTTCAGCCTCCTGACGCAGATTCACCACCGCTGGCTCACTATCGGCCAGCAGCCAAAGCACGCTTCCCTCGGTGCGCTTCATGATCCGCATCCACACATCGAAGGTGTCGGGGCTAATCTTGTACGCGTTGTTGAAGCAGCAGAATACAAATCCTGCCGGCGGCAGCCCGAGCTCCTCGCGCGTGAAACGCCTGTCTGCTATGCGGCGCTGGCGGTCGTTGGCCTGGTAGCTGTGAGGCAGATAGACGATCCTCTCCGAATAATGCTGGCGGCTCGCGGGCGGGATGAGCGTCGGATCAGCGATCAGGTAATCGATGAACGGGGCACTCATGGTGCCCGGATAGCCGAGGTAGCTGACTTGTAGCGGTGCGGCGCGGTGAGAAAAAATCCCGGGCCGGGCGTGCTCGGTAAAGCCTTTCAGATCCACCGCGATATCGATCCGCAGATCCCGCGAGAGCTGCGCGACCGCCCGGTCCGATCTGGTGCGCGCGTCGACGAACTGATCGAACGCCGCCGTCAGGCGCTCGCGCATGTCGTCGTGCCGGGGCGGACCAAACGACACGGCGATCAGCTCAAATCGGGACCGATCGTGCTGCTCGAATAGGCCCGCGGCGAGATACGCGGTCGCATGATTGTGGAAGTCGGCCGAGTAATAGCCGAGGCGGATCTTGTCGTGGCGCTGCCGCTTGCCGAGCTCCGGCATGACGGAGTTCAAACGGTAACTCTCGCTCACCCAGGTGCTGGCCGCCTGCCGCTGCAACGCCAGAGAGTCAGTCAGCGCCAGCGCGTAGAACGGCAGCACCGCCTTCTTGCCCTGCTGCACGTCGGCGAGCAGCCGCGCAAGGCGCGAACCCAGATCTCGCCAATCGCACAGCTGCATCTTTGCGTGCAACCAACTGCCGTGCAGCCAGGGATGTTCCGGCTCGATCTCCAAGGCACGCGCATAGCTCTGCAGCGCCTGCTCCGGGCGTCTCAAGCGCATCAGCGCATTGGCATAGCTGATGTGGCCCTCGGCATCGTTCGGCCGAATCGCAAGCGCCCGTTCGAAGCTCTGCAGCGCTTCCTCCGGGCGCTCGAGCTCCTGTAGCGCGACGCCGCGGCTCTTATGGACGTCGGCGCAGTCCGGTCTGATTGCCAGCGCGCGCGCGTAGCTCGCCAGAGCCTCATCGAAGCGCTTGAGTGCCCGCAGCGCATTGCCGCGATTGCCGTGGGCCTCGGCATAGCGCGGCGCGATCGCCAGCGCGCGTTCGCAGCTCTCGAGCGCCTCCTCGGGGCGTCCGAGCGCGAGCAGCGCACTGCCGCGGTTGCTGCAGACCTCGGCATCGTCGGCCTTGATCGCGAGCGCCTGCTCGTAGCTGCGTAACGCCTCTTGCGGGCGGTTGAGTTGTTGCAGCACGACGCCCCGGTTGTTGTGGCTATCCGCATGGTGGGGGTTGAGCGCCAGCGCCCGGTCATAGCTCCTAAGCGCATCTTCCAGGCGGTCCGAGGCTCGCAGCGCGACGCCGCGGTTATAGTAGGCCTGAGCATAGGACGGCTTGAGCCTCAGTGCCTGCTCGTAACTTGCCAGCGCCTCCGCCGTGCGCTGCAGCTTCTGCAGCACGACGCCCCGGTTGTTGTAGCCTTCTGCGTCATCGGGCCTGAGCTTCAGCAGCCGTTCGAAGCTGGCCAAGGCCTCATCAAAGCGTTTGAGCTGTGTGAGCAAGTGGCCGTAATTGCGCGCGGCCGTCGCGTCGTCCGGGTTCACGGCCACGGCGCGCCGCAGTAAGTCCACGGCCTCCTCGGTCCGCTGGGTCTGCGCGGCGATCATGCCCAGCAGGCTCAAGGCCTCGAAGTGATCTGCCTGCGAGCTGAGTATCGCTCGGCACAAGCGCTCGGCCTGGCCCCAGCCACCCGCACGGTACAATCCACGCGCCTGCTGCATCGCTCGTGAGGCGGTCAGCATCCAAGCCACACTTTCACGGTCGCGACCGCGTTCGTCATCGAAGGCTGTGCTGCGATTGCGCGGCTGGCCACAGGGGCGAAGTATAGTAGGGTGCGCCGCGAGCCGTGGCCGGCCGCAGGCGGCCGCGCTGGCGGCAGGCGAGGCGGTCGTGGAGCTTCGGAGGCTTAAGGGTCGGCGATGGCAGAGGTGGTCTTGACGCTCGCAGCACTCCGCGCGCAGGCGATTGCGCTGCATCGCGCCGGCAAGATCGCCGAGGCGGAGCGCATCTACGCCGACGTGCTGCGCCAGAATCCGACCGATGTCGGTATTCTGTGCTGGAGTGCCGCCGCGCTGCGCGCGCTGCGCCGCTGCGAGGAGGCGCTGGCGCGCGCTCGCGCCGCGCTCGCCCAGCAACCTACGGCGGAAGGCTACTGTCAGCAGGGTGCGGCGCTGCGCGAACTGGGTCGCTTGAGCGATGCGGTCGCGAGCTTCGATCAGGCGATCGCGCTCGAGCCGAATTACGTCGAGGCTTACAACGGCCGCGGCATCAGCTTGCGGCAGCTCGAGCGCACTGCCGAGGCACTGGCAAGTTTCGAGCGGGCGCTGGCGCTGCAGCCGGACGCGGCCGAGCTCCACAACAACCGCGGCAATGTCCTGCGTCGCCTGCAACGCCTGCCGGAAGCACTCGCAAGCTTCGAGCGCGCCATCGCACTGCAGCCACGTTTCGTCCAAGCCTACAACAACCGCGGGCTGGTGCTGCAGGCGCTGCATCGCTATGAGGCGGCAGCGGCGAGCTACGAGCGCGCACTGGCGCTGCAACCGGACGACGCCGATGTGCACAACAACCTCGGCGCACTGCAATACGAGCTCGGTCAGCCGGCCGCGGCTCTCGCGAGCTGGCGGCGGGCGCTCGCGTTGCAGCCCCGCATGGACGGCGTTCATGGCAATCTTTCCAACGCGCTGCGCGATCTCGAGCGCCCCGAAGAAGCGCTGGCCGAGAGTGAGCTCGCGATTCGCGAGGCTCCGGCTGCGGCGGTCAACCACTGCAATCGCGGCAATGCCCTGAGCGATCTCGGGCGGCGCGCCGAGGCCCTGGCCAGCTATGATCGTGCGGTCGAGCTCGACCCGCGCTACGCGCTGGCACATTTCAACAAAGGCCTTTGCCTGCTGCTCATGGGTGAGTTTGCTCAAGGGCTGCGGCTGTACGAATGGCGCAAGCGGCTCGGCTCCTATGCAGCGCTTGCGAGCTCCGCACCCGTGTGGCTCGGGGCGGAGGACATCGCGGGCAAGACGCTGCTCGTTCATGCCGATCAGGCACTCGGTGACACGATTCAGTTCTGCCGTTATGCGCAGCGCGCCGCGCAGCGCGGGGCACAGGTGGTGCTCGCCGTGCAGCCGCAGCTGCGCGAGCTGCTCACGGGTCTCGGCCCGACGATTCGGATCGTGGCGCGCGGCGCGCAGCCGCCAGCGCACGACTTCCACTGCGCGCTGATGAGCCTGCCGCTTGCCTTCGGAACGACGCTCGGGGACATTCCCGCCAGCGTCCCCTACCTTGCGGCGGAACCGCTCCGGGCTGCGCACTGGCGTCGACGGCTCGGCGAGGCGGGCTTCAAGGTCGGCATCGTATGGCAAGGCAGCCGCAAACGCATCGACGTCGGCAGGTCAGTACCGCTCGAGATGTTCGGACGGCTGGCGAGCGTTGCCGGCGTGCGCCTGATCAGCCTGCAGAAAGGCGCCGCACTCGATCAGTTGCAGGCTGCCCCGAAGGATCTACGGGTCGAAGGTCTCGGGGAGGAGTTCGACGCAGGACCGCAGGCATTCCTCGACAGCGCTGCCGTGATGACTCAGCTCGATCTCATCATCACCTGCGACACGGCACTGGCGCACCTCGCCGGAGCGCTCGGCCGCCCGACCTGGATTGCCCTCAAGCACGTGCCGGACTGGCGTTGGCTCCTCGAACGCAGCGACTCCCCTTGGTACCCGAGCGTGCGGCTGTTCCGTCAGTCCCGTCGCGGCGACTGGGAGAGTGTATTCGCTGCGATGCGGGCTGAGCTTGTGGGCGTTGCAGCGGGGGCGCAGTAGCCGCCGGTTCGCGTCGAACGAAAGAGTAGGGGCGGCAAGCCTGCCTTGGCCGGCCGCCCCTTTAGCGTGATTTAGAAGTCCGCGACGATCTCCGCGAACACGTACCGTCCCAGCGCGTCGTAGAACGATGGGAAGGTGTTGCCGTTGCCGAAGGGCGGCGACGGGATATCCGTCGCGCCGATGAGCGGCGGAGCTTTGTCGAGGATGTTGTTGCACCCGAGGCGGAAGGTCACCTTGTCGGCCAGCTTGATCGCCGCCGTCAGGTCGAAGTAGCTGTACGAGGCAAGGTACGCGTCGGTGTTGGAAATCCCGCCGTTTTCGATCGTCGCTCCCGCCGGAGCCGCCAGGTTCGGATTGGAGCTCAGGGTTTCCAGCCGTACCGGACCGTAGTAGCGCCAGGCGAGCGTCAGGCTGGTCGACTGCCAGGGTGTCTCCCAGGTGACCGACCACCGATGGCGCCAGCGTGGCGTTGGTTGCCCGGTCTGACCACTGCAGGTCGCGCCGTAGAGGCCCGCGCAGTCGTATTCGTATTGGACGCTGGCACTTTCCGGATTGTAATAGTAGTGCTCCATGAAAGTGCCGTTAAATTGCGTCGCGAGCCCGCCCCAGTGGGCGAAGCGGTAGTGATAGCCGATATCGAGGTCGATTCCCTTCTCCTGAAGCAAGCCGGCGTTGACCAGCGTGTCGTCGATGTAGCCGCTCGTCACGGCCCACAAGGTGCCGCCCGGGCCGCGATGGATCGAGTTGCAGCCCACGTCATCCAGCGCGCATTCCTCGAGGATGATGCTGCCGCCGATCTGGTCGATCACGTTCTCGATTTTGATGTTGAAGTAATCGATGTTCGCGTGGAAGTTCGGCAGGACGGTCGGCGTGAGCTCGATGCCGATGGTGCCGGTGAGGGCAGTTTCGGGCTTGAGTGCCGAATTGCCGCCCAGGAGGCCGTTGTACTGCGCCGCGGGGTTCGCATCGATGTGCCCGTATTCGGCCGCCGTGACGCCGGTATTCTCGCATTGCGCGAGGGTGTACAGCGGTTTCGCGCCCGTGCACGGGTCGGAAGAGTAGGTGCCGTCCAGGCCGATGGTGGCCGGCGAATACAACTCGACGATGTTCGGCGCGCGCACGGCGCGCGTGAAGCTGCCGCGCAGGCGCACATCGCGCGTCGGCGCCCAGTCGACGCCGAGCTTGTAGGTGTTGGTCTCGAACCCCAGGTCATAGGAGGAGTAGCGGTAGCCGGCGTTCAGATTGGCCGACTGCGCGAGGAACCTGTCCTCGGCGAGAGGCAGGAGCGCCTCGGCGAAGCCCTCCCGTGCGATGATTCCGCCGGCGACCGGCGGAGTGTCACCACCACTTCCGGATAGATCGCCGGTCTGCGATTCCTCGTCGGGCAGGAGACTCATCGTCACGTCGCGGTATTCCGCGCCCACGTTGATCTGCAGTCCCGAGTTTGCCGTCGGCAGCTGCACGCCGTATTTGCCCAGATCGCCGTTGAAGGTGATCAGCACGTCGGTCTGTGTAATGCGGCCGTCTTCCAAGCCTGGCGCGTAGAGATAGTTCACCATCGCGGGCGTCACCATGCCGGTGGTGAAGATGTTGTACGGCACGCACGGCGGGCCGACGGCGCAGACCGGACTGGCCACAGTGCCGCTCACATTCAGGGCGTTGTTGAGCTTCGTCGTGGAGAAGTAGTTGTTCTGCGACAAGCTCAGGTCGGCGAGGGTGTACTGGAAGCTCGCATCGTAGGTCCACGCGCTGTCGATACTGCCCTTGACGCCGACGATCTCGTGCAGGTCCATGTATTCGGTATCCTGCTGGCGCGGACCACCTTCCACATCGCGCCTCAGGATCAGAACGTTGGGGTTGGTCATTCCCGTGGCATTAGGGCAGCCGAGGAAGGCGTAGGCGCTGGCGTTCGCTGCCAGGAACGGGTTCGTGCACGGGAACGGCCCGTTGGTGGCGAAATCGCCGGAGGGGGCGATCTGGGCGACGGAATGGTCGTCCATCACCATCAACTGCGAATAGACGGTGGCGTGCTCGTTGAACTCGTAGTGCATGAACGAGCCAGCCGTGTAGCGCTCGTCCGGACGCTGGTAGTAGTTGTACGCGCCATAGTTGAACAGACTCGACGGCGCGAATGGCACCGTGGTGTAGTTCGGCCCGATCGTCACAACTTGCCCGGTGTTCAGGCTGTACAGGTGTGCAGGATCGGCGGTGTACGAGCCCGCACAGGTGAACTTGCCGCCCGTCGCATTGGTTCCGGTCCCGAGGAAACCCGAGCCGAGCGTGCAGGCGCTCCAGGAGTACTGGGACTGGAGGACCGGGAGGACGTTGCGATAGGTCGCGTAGAACGTCACGTTGCCGTTGCCATCGCCCGTGTTGAAGCCCGAGATGAAGGCGAGCGAGCGCTGCGCGCCGGTCCAGACGCTGGAGGGCGCCTGGGTGAAACCCGCATTCGCGACCGCCTCGCGCACGCCGTCGATATCGGGATTGTTGTTCTGATAGCCGCCGATGTCGCCGACCAGCCTCACGCCCTGGAAGTTGTCCATGAGCTTGAAGTTGACGACGCCCGCCACGGCATCGGCGCCGTAGACCGAGGAGGCGCCGCCGGTGAGGATCTCGACGCTGCTGATCAGCTCGACGGGAATCATGTCGACGTCGGACTGAGCGCCGCTCAGCGGGCTGCCCGGCCCCAGGCGGTCGCCGTCGACCAGCACCAGCGTGCGCTTGGCGCCAAGGGCGCGCAGATCGATGCTTGCCGTGCCGTCCGAGCCGTTCGATGTGTTGGAATTCTGATCGGCGAAGATTTGCGGCAGCTGATTGAGCATATCCTCCACGCGGGTGACGCCCATCTGCTGAAAGTCCTGCGACGAGACGAAGGTCACGGGACTGACGGACGTGGCATTTGGCACCGCGATGCGCGAGCCCGTCACTACCACCTCTTGCAGAGGAGCCGCAGCAGGCTGGGCCTGGGCCTGGGCTTCTTGCGCCTTCGCCGCATGGACTGTTGCGGCAAGGGCAACACCGGTAAGCGCCGCGCGTACTGCGCCACGAACCAATGGATTCGCGAGATCGGTATGCCTCATCTGATTGTTCTCCCCTGGCAGATTCATCAAACGAAAGTGAGAAACAAATTGAGAATGCGAGACTGTCGCCGCCGGCATACTAGCACCACGTCGGCGCAGGGCAAGCGCATCGTGCGCTCTGTTGCTCAAGAGCAACAAGCCCGTTGGCGACCCCTTGGCGACATCCCTGTCTTACCTCCCCTCCGCCGGCAATAATCACCACACCATGAGCAGCCCTTCGATCGCAGAGTTCGAAAGCCAAATCGGCAACCACTTAGCTCGGGCTGACTGGGCAGCAGCCGCAGCATCGGCGACAGCCTGCCGGGCGGCCTGGCCGGAAGCTGCGGCCGGATGGCTCTGGGGCAGCATCGCCGCGCTTCTCGCCGAGGAGAAGGAGACGGCGCTCGCTCTCATGGAGGATCGGCTCGCAAGCGCCCCGGGCGATGGCCAGTGTCTGCTGCAGAAGGCGGAGTGCTTGTTGGCGCTCGGCCGGCGGGACGAGGCGCTGGCAAGCGCGGCCAGCGCCGAGGCACACGCGGGCGAGAACGCGGCGGCGCTCGATGCGGTTGGCGAGTTCCTGGTTCACGCTCACGCGCACCTCGAGGCGCTGCGCATCTACGATCGGGCCGTCGCTATGGCGCCGCGGAGCGCTGTGCTGCTCGGCAAGCGGGCCGTGCTCCACCGTGTCCTCGGCAACTTCGAGCTGGCCGCGCGGGATTACGAGGCGGTGCTCGCGCTGTCACCGGTGGATGCCGAGGCATTGAAGGGGCTGGCGGAGCTGCTCACGCAGACCGCCGAGCGCAACTGCATCGCCGCCATGGAGGCGGCCCTGCAAGACGCGCCGCCACGCTCGAGGCAGGCCGCGACGCTCCATTTTGGCCTCGCGAAGTCTTACGAGGATCTCGGCGATCACGCCGCAAGCTGGCGCCACGTGAGCGCCGCTAACCGCCTGGAGCGCGCCGCCATTGCCTACGATCCGCGAATCGATCGTGCGGTCATCGAGCGAATCATCGCCGGCTTCCCGGACACCGAGCCCGTCCGCTCTGACACGACCGGCGAGCGACCCATCTTCATCCTGGGACTGCCGCGTACCGGGACCACCCTGGTCGAACGGATCATCGGTTGCCACTCGCAGGTGCATGCCGCGGGTGAGCTGACTGCGCTTTCCGAAGCCATCGGCATCGCCGTCAAGCACGCCTCGCCGCAGTCACGGGACTGGCTCGGCTATGCCTCCGCCCTCGGCGCTCTCGACGGCGGGCCTATCGCCCGCGAGTACCTGGCGCGCGCGCGCGCCCACCGCGGTGTCCGGCCGCGCTTCTGCGACAAGAGTACGGCGAACTTCTTCTACTGCGCCCTCATTCTGCGTGCGTTCCCACACGCGCACATCGTGCACCTCACACGCCACCCGCTCGCCGCCTGCTACGCGATTTATAAGACGCGCTTCGAGGGCACCTTCCCCTTCTCGTACGATCTGGAGGAGCTTGGCGACTTCTATGTCGGCTACCGGCGGCTGATGGCGCACTGGCACCGCGTGCTGCCGGGCCGGATTCTGGATGTCGCCTATGAGGATGTGGTCAGGTCGTTCGAGCCGACGCTGCGCGGCCTGCTCGAGCACCTCGAGCTGCCCTTCGAGGAGGCCTGCCTGGAGTTTCACGCGAACCCGGATGCGACCATGACGGCAAGCGCCGTACAGGTGCGCCAGCCGCTCTATGACTCCTCGCTCGAGCTGTGGCGCAATTACGCGGGCGAGCTCGTCTCTCTGCGGGCGCGCTTGGCAGGAGCGGGCATTCCGCTCGAATAAATCCCGCAGCGGCCGAGCGGCAGCGCCGAACACGAACAGCTCCTGAGCGGATAAGCCGTCAGCGGCTCCTCCGACCCTCAACGGATCCGTGTGACCTTGCAGGAGCGTCCGGACTTTGTCTGCAGCGCGAAAGAATGGAACAGCCCGCGCGCGATGGTCACCTCATCGCCCGGCCTCAGAAGAAGATCCCCCTCGTGGAGCATCTGCAACCAGATCTGCCCGTTGTCGAGCGTAAAGACTACTCGGCCGTCCCCCGCGCGCGAAAGCTCCGTGACATGCGCCTCGATGCGCGATAGATCCGCGGGCCGTTGGCCGGCGGCAACCTCCTTCGCGGCAATTACGCCCGAGGGGAGCCCAAAGTTCTGCGTAGCTTCGGCCGAGGTGGCGACAGCCGAGCGAGCCGCGGGGGCAGCCTCAGTGCGCGCAGACGACGCCGGCGATGAGGCATTCCGGTTTGCGCTGTCCCCGGCGCCGGACGGCGACACGCCGCGCGCGGTCGCGCCAGCGGGCGGTGAGGTAACGGTGGTAGCGGATGCTGCGCCGGTCGGCGCTGCGGAGGTTTCGGCGCCGGCGGCAGCGAGCGTGGCAGTTTCGCGATCGAAGCAGGCGAGCCGCGCCGCGGGGTCCGCGATGCTGCGGCAGGCGAGCAGCGACGCGAGCGACTCGGCGGCCCAAATTGCCGGCGCCCACCCGACCGTGAGCACCGCCAGCCACCCTGCCGCACGGTACCGCGCCCCCGTGCGACTACTTGCGGCCCTCATCTTTAGATAACCGTCCCGAGGACGTTGCCTTCGGACTCGTAGTACTGAGCGAGCACGTCGATCGCCCCGCGTACCAGATCGCGCTCGAGCGCCGTGAGCTCGGGGTTCCATACGTCGAAGATCAGGATGGCGCGCGGCACGTCGGAGTCGTTCCAGGCTTCGTGCTCGATCGTATCATCGAAGACCCAGGCCGTTCCGACACGCCATTCCCGAGTCTCACCCCCCACCCGAAAACGGCAATTCTCCGGCACGATCAACGGTAGATGCACGGTCAAGCGGGTGTTCGTGATGCCGGTGTGCGGCGGGATTGTGGTGTGCGCATCGAGGATCGAGAAGAAGGCCGTCGGGGCGCGTGCCGGAATATCGACCTGCGGCGTGGCCGCGAGGGCCGCGACCGTGCGTGGACAGCGCGCCATGTGCGCCTCGTCGGGCCGCCCCTGATTCCACAGGAAATAAGCGCCCCAGCGCCGAGAGTGATTGAGCTCCTTCCACTGGCGCAGCGGTGCGCCCTCGTGGAACGCGATGTAGGGCTCGATGCCCGACTGATCGGTGCTGAGCACGCCGAGAAGCTCGTCGCGGATCGAGTCGGTCGCCGCTTCGAGCGCCTCGAGCCACGGGAACTGCTCACGCTCGAAGAATTCGTAGTTGCGGAGATACGGGAAAAGCATGAAGGTCGGCTCGGGCGCGTAGATGCGGCGCCGCCCGAGCACGCGGTCGAGACAGCGATCAAAGCGCGCGCGCGAGCCGCTCGCTGCCTCGCGTGGCAACGTGCGCAGCCGTGACTCGATCTGCTCGGCGAGCGCCGCGGCATGCTCGCGCACCCGCTTCTCGGCGTACCTGACGTGGGCCTCCACGGCGGGCGGCAACCGCGTGCCGGGCGCGAGCGTGTGCAGCGCGTGGGTGTAAACGGCGGCTGCGGAGCGTGGTTTGCCCATCAAATCGAGAAGCGCCGCCTTCTGCAGCAGCACAACGAGGTGGGTGGGGTCGACCGCCAGCGCGCGCTCGAGGGTCTTGAGCTCCTCCTCGCGGCGCCCGAGCGCGCGCTCGGCGGCCGCCAGGTTCAGCCAGTACGGGACGTGGCGCGGCTCGGCGACAACCACCCTCTCGAGCAGCGCACGTGCCCCGAGTGCATCGCCCTGCATGAGAAGCTGCCGGGCCCGTTCGTGCAGCACGAGCGGATGGTTGGGCAGAATTGCCTCCGCGTCGCGCAGCAGCCGCTGCGCTTCGGCGTCGCGACGTTCGGCGACCAGGCGCTCAACGTTCGCCATGAGCGCCGCGACTCTCTGCTCTGCGCTGCGCGCCGCATCTGTAGCCTCGACGTTCATCGGAAAGGAGTATACGCCGGGGCCCTGGCGTCGCGACGCGAGCGATCTAAGGACCATATAGGAAGCGCTTCACCCAAGGATCCAGCACGGGAAGGACCGGCTCCATCTGCTTGCGGTAGCGCTGCCACTGGCCGAGACCCTCGGTGTTCAAGCCGTGCACCAGCTGCGCCGTACTCGGGGTGAGCACCGCGCGTTGTTGAGTTCGCAGCGCGAAGTCTCCCATCGCCGGGTGCCACTCCAGCCGGAGAAACTCGCAGATGCGCTTCATCTCGCGCCGAAACCCGCTCACCACGTCCTCGTGCCGCACGAGAAGCACCTCGAGCGGGAGGGTGCTGGTCATGCGGATGAGAAACTGCATCACCGCGTCGTAGTAACGCGCTGCGCCCTCGACCGTGAGCAGCTCGTAGAGGGGAGCGCTCATCGCAAAGCGGCGTCGAAAGCAGCTGAGAACGATGTCGCGCGGGTCGCGGCACGCAAACAGGATCTTGGCGCGCGGGAAGAGGCGCGCAATGAGGGGCAGCTTGAGCGTATTTAGCGGGTATTTGTCCACGAACACCTTGCCCGCGACTTCTATTCCGGCCGCGGCGACGAGACGCCAGTAAGACGTCCGCAGCTGCTCGAGCCGCCCGATATCTGCGTGCGCCAGGCGCTCGAGGTCCCCCGCGGAGCGCATGAATTCGCGCACGCTGTGCATCAAGAGCTCGTTCTCCTCGAGACTCACGACGTCCGGATGCCCCTCGAGAACGATCTCGAGCAGTGTGGTTCCGGAGCGCGGAAATCCGAGCAC
>JASHQW010000379.1 GCA_030038875.1 Gammaproteobacteria bacterium
GCGCCTCGAGATCGCCCGTGCGCAGCGCGCGCGGCATCTGGATCACCTTGGTGATGGCGGCATCGCCCGAGATCGCGATCGCGACCTCATCGCTCTTGGCGCCGGCGCGCTTGACCGCGCGGCGGATGGCCTCGCCCACCGCCTCGGCATCCACGATCGCCTTCTCGTTGATGGCATTCTGGGGCGTGGGCTCGGCCGCGTAGGCCTCGACCCGGTACTGTCCGCCCGCCATCGCGAGCTCGATGAGCTTCACCGACGAGGTGGTGATATCGAGACCGAGGAGCGGCCGGTACTTGCGCTGAATAAGGAACATTTTTTATTTCCTTTTCAGGATATTACGCCTGAAAGTGACCGCCCTGTATAAATCCGGAGACACTATATATCAGCGCAAAGTTAAATTGAACGTGAGGAGCCTCACGGTTCCGCGCCAGCGCCTGGGCGGGCGAATTCGAACCACCAAGGCCGTCACGCTCGGGCGTCGGGGGGTTTCCGGTCAACCAATGGCGCTGCGTCTTGTCCAAAGCGTCCTGTGAGGGGACGTGACGCCAAACCAATCAATGCGGGATGGACGCTGCGAGGAGAGCGGCTGAACCGCACTCGCTGCAGCGCGTGGCTCCTCGCAGCGGAGTGCGTTAACGTTCGAACCGGCAACCCCGCTGTCATAGGCACGTACGTCCCGTAGACCGGAGGCTTTGCGTCCCCACCTTTCGGTGAGTTTGCCCTGATGCGGCGGCTACTATGCATAGCGCACCCAATGTGCGCAAGGTGACAGAGTTGGTTTCTGTGAAATGGAATTACTTTCGGATTATGACCATCGTCGCCGGTTGCGTGACGCTGGTCACACTTCTCGGCGCCTACGCCCTCGCCTGCAGCTACCTGTACCTGGTACCGACGCTGCCTTCCACCGATGCGATGCGCAACGCCGAGCTGCAAGTACCGCTGCGCGTCTTCACCCGCTCGGGCGAGCTGATCGCGCAGATCGGCGAGCAGCGGCGCATCCCGGTGAGCTACGCCGAGATCCCCGAGCTGGTGAAACACGCCTTCGTCGCCGCCGAGGACGAGCGCTTCTTCGAGCATCACGGCATCGATTACTTCGGCGTGATCCGCGCGGCGATCGTCGACCTCATCTCCGGACACAAGACTCAGGGCGCCAGCACCATCACCATGCAGGCGGCGCGCAACATGTTCCTGAGCCTCGACAAGACGCTGCGCCGCAAGCTCCAGGAGACCTTCGTCACTTACCGCATGGAGCACGAGTTCACCAAGCAGGAGATCTTCGGGCTCTATCTCAACGTCATCTTTTTCGGGCAGCGCGCCTACGGCGTGGCGGCGGCCTCCGAGGCCTTCTTCGGCAAGACGCTCGACAAGCTCGACGTCGCCGAGGCGGCGACCCTCGCCGGCGTCCCCAAGGCGCCCTCCAGCTACAACCCGATCGTCAATCCTGAGGCGGCCACGGCGCGGCGCGCCTACGTGCTGCGCCGCATGCGCGAGCTCGGCTACATCGACGCCGCCACCGCCGAAGCCGCCAACAAGGAGCCGATGCGGGCGCGCGCGCACGCGCCGCTCTACGACGTCGAGGCGCCGTATGTCGCCGAGATGGCGCGGCTCGAGCTGCGCCAGCGCTTCGGCGCGAGCGCCGAGACCGCCGGCTACAAGGTCTACACGACGCTCGACGGGCGGCTGCAGGCCGCCGCGGTGCGCGCGGTGCGCATCGGGCTCATCGAGTACGACCGCCGCCATGGCTGGCGCGGCCCGGCCGGACACGTCGAGCTGCCCGCCTCCGGCGCCCCCGACTATGAGGATCTGGTCGATGAATACGCCTCGATCGGCGACCTCGCGCCCGCGATCGTGACCTCGGTCGAGGAGCGCGGCGTGCATGCCTACGTGAAGACGGCCGGCCCGGTCAGCATCGACTGGGACGGACTCTCGTGGGCGCACAAGGCGCTCGCCAACGAGACCGTCGGCCCGCCGCCAACCCGGGCCGCGCAGCTGCTGAAGAAGGGCGACGTCGTGTACGTGGTCGCGGACGAGGCCGGACACGCGCAGCTCGCGCAGGTGCCCGAGGCGCAGAGCGCGCTCGTCGCGCTCGACCCCAACGACGGCAGCATCGTCGCGCTGGTCGGCGGCTTCGACTACTTCACCAACAAGTACAACCGCGTCATCCAGGCGCGGCGGCTCCCCGGCTCGGGCTTCAAGCCCTTCCTCTATTCGGCGGCGCTCGAGCACGGCATCACTCCGGCGAGCGTCTTTCTCGATGCGCCGATCGTGCTCGAGGGCAACGACGCGGAGGAGGCCTGGCGGCCGGAGAACAGCGAGCGCCAGTTCGGCGGGCCGACGCGGCTGCGCGAGGCGCTGGTGCACTCGCGCAATCTCGTCTCGATCCGCGTCCTCAAGGAGGTCGGCATCGACAACGCCATCGACTACATCAGCCGCTTCGGTTTCGATCCGAAGACCATGCCGCACGACCTGACGCTGGCGCTCGGCACGCTGGAGGTGACGCCGCTCGAGCTGGCTTCGGGTTACGCCGTGTTCGCCAACGGCGGCTACCGCGTGCAGCCCTACTTCATCGACCGGATCGAGGATGCGGCCGGGCAGGTGGTGTGGCGCGCGGCGCCGCGCATGGTGTGCCGGCAGTGCGACGAGGGCGGCGGCCCCGCGCCGCAGCCGCCCGCCACGGCGCTCAAGGTCGCCAACACCGCGGCGGCCGGCACCTTCCCGG
>JASHQW010000380.1 GCA_030038875.1 Gammaproteobacteria bacterium
CGAAGAAGCCCGAGGACGAGGCGCTCAAGGACGCATCGAGCCCCGTGCCGAAGAAGGCATCGCGCAGTGAGGCGCTCGCCATGAGCTCACTGCAATAGGCGTTGGCGAGCGCCGAGATGGCGGTCTGCTGCGAGGAGGTGAACGCCGTGATCTGCGGCACCGCCGGCATCGACTGCTCCGAGCTCTCGAACAGCGGCTGCACCACTGCATCGGTGATCGGCACGCCCGTGATGAGTGCGAAGGCGTTGTTGACGCGCTCGTAGGTCGCCATGCCGTAGTCGGGCACCGGGGTGTTGTTGGGCGTCGGCGGCACGACCGTCCCCGGCGGGTCGACGAAGGTATGGCTATGACTGCCGAGCGTGTCGAACGACAGGAAGAACAGGTCGTTCGCCGAGCCGAGATTCACCGGGATCACCGTACCGAGCGGCGACAAGGCCTGGCCGCTCGTCGGGGTAACTCCCGCCGTGTAGGCGGCACCGCCGAGCGTGGTGCTGAGCGTGGCGAAGGATTGCGCGCTGGGCGCGAGCTGCCCGTTCACGCCGATGCGCAGGCCGGCAAGCTGGAGGTTGCCCGGAATGGTAGCGGTCGGATCCAGGCTGATGAAGCGCGGCTGCGCGAACAGATAGCTGTAGTTGTCGTACTGGCTCGCGGTGAACATGACGTACGACTGCGACACACCGGTGAGCGAGCTCACGTTGAAGAGCAGGAAGTACTTCTGGCCGACGCCGGCGTTGAAGTTCTGCTGCACCTGCGCCGGAGTGAGCGCCGTGTTGTAGATCGCGACCAGCTTGAGCTCACCCTGCCACTGCCGCTGCCCGCTGGTCTCGTTACCGAGCACCAGCGCGAAGGTGCTGTCCCAGTTGGCGAGCGAGCCACCCTTGGAAGGATCGACATCTCCGGTCCAGACGCCGTTGACGTAGATCTTCTGGCCGTTCACCGGATCATAGGTCAGCACGATGTGCTGCAGCGCCGCCTGCGCTGCGCCGTTGGCGGTCGTGGTGACGAGCGGCGGCATGCCGTTGGTGTCGGTGACGCTCGAGCGGGTGAAGCCCTCGTACTGCTCGGTGGTCTGGCCGAGCGTGACGTTGCGCGTGGTATTGCTGCCGGAGTAGCTCACCATCCAGGCATTGGTCTGGGTGACGTTCGCGGGCGCCGCCCACGCCTCGATCGAGTACTCACCCGACTCCTGGATCATGGTGGCGAGCTTCGAGCTCGAGCTGGTGGAGGCCTGCGCCTGGCTACCCTGGGCGAAGATCACACCCCAGGCGCTGTCCCAGGTGACGTTGCCCGAGAGCGTGAGGTCCGCCTCGGGAGTGACACCGCTCGTGTCGTAGGCGGTGCTGCCCTGACCGCTCTCGAACATGTATTTGGCGATCATCGAGCCTTCGAAGCGGTTGCCGCCCGAGGCGACCGTGCCCTGGGTGAGCGTGACCGCATCCGACACTACCAGCGACGGGTCGATGGGCGTCACCGGGATGCCGTTGGCGAAGGCGGTGATCGCCGCCAGCATCGTCGCGGCGCTCGTGGGACAGTCGGGTGCGCCGTTCGAGGTCGACGACGGCCAGCAGTGGTGTAAATCATCCGCCAGTCGCTCGTAGAAGCGCGACAGGTCGGGCGTGGCGAGGTCGATCTTGGGCTGCGCCGCGATGTAGGCGGAGTCGATGTCGGCCGGGTTGGGATCGGCGAAGTACGGCTGCTGCGGGCTGGCCGAGGTCGGATTGTGGCAGCCCGAGCAGTACTTGGTGACGATCGGGTAGATCGTGCTCTCATAGCTCGGGTTGCCGGTGGTCGGATCCGCCGGGAACTCCTTGCCACCGCCCGCCGCCTGCACCGGCGGCGCGACGAGCTGCACGGTGGTGAGGGACGAGTTGCCGGCGCCGATCCAGTTCTGGATCCACACCAGCATGGTCGCAGCGCAGGCGGATGGATCGGACACCCAGCAGTTGTGCCCGCCGCCCACCTTCAGCACCAGGGTCGACTGGCTCGGGTTGGTGAGGTTCACCAGCGGCAGCGCCGCCTGGTAGGCGAGATTGACGTTGTCCGAGCGTGCGAACATCGGCGACTGTCCGCCCTGGTGGTGACAGCCACCGCAGCGGTTCGAGGGGATGATGTTCTGCCACAGGTTCACCTGGAACGCCTCGATGTCGGCGTTCTGGGCCGGCGGACCGGTGTACGACTGCGTGCTCGCGGTCGTCGTCTGCTGGTTCACCGTGGTCGGCGCGCCCCCGGAGGAGCTGCAGGCGGCGAGAACCGCCAGCAGGGCGGCCGCGGCGCAAATCCGCAGGGCGCGGCGGGCGAGGATCTTGTCCATGGCGTTGCTCAGATCGGCGTGCATGTTGGGCGCTCCCTTACGGCCCCGGACAGGCAGCGGCGGCCTGCTGGAATACCTGCTTGAGGTTGTAGCCGCCGGAGGTGAAGCTCGAGGTGATCGAGGCGACCGTCGTCAGATCGGTGCTGCTCACCGGAGCGCGGAAGCACACCGCCTGAAACACCTTGGTCACCTGGCACTGGGCGAAGGTGGTGCTCGATTCGAGCTCCTGCCCGAGAGACTTGGCGCCGCTGCCGCTGCCGGGGAGCGCCGCCGACCAGCCGAGCACCGTGTTGGGACCCTGGCGCCAGTGGTTGACCCAGCTGTCGTCCGGAGTCACGAAGCCGTAGATGAAGTTGGTGGCGTTGATCAGGTACTTCGGCTGCACCTGACCCGGCGTATAGACCATGGCGCCGGTGGTGGCGTTGTAGTTGTAGTAGGCAAAAGCCTGCGCCATTGCGTCCATGCCGCTGTGGCAGCCGACGCAGGTGTTCATGAAGATCTGGCTGTCGCCGCCCGGCGAGCGCGCCACGTCCTGGCGGACGCGGTCGGTGGGCCGCGTGGTATCCGCGAGCGCCGGCATGTCATTGCAGAACTGATTGATCATCGTGAAGCGGAACATGGCGCGATTGGTGCCGTTGATGAAGAACGCCGAGGCGAGGCCGCGCGTGGTGATGAGCCCCGCCGTGGCCGCGGTCGGCGTGCCGTACACGCCCGACTGAGTGCCGCGCACCAGGGTCGCCATCAGGTTGACGCCGTTGGTCTCGGCGGTCGCGTAGTGATTGTTATTGGCCGGCGACGGCGCCGGCAGCCCGGAGGCGTTGCTGGTGTAGAGGATGTCGGCGTCGAGGGCGGAGTTGAATGCGACGTTGTCGCGCACCATGCCGATCACCGTCGCCACGGAATCATTGAGCGGCGAGAACACCGTCGCGGCGCGGTTGGTCCACGGCATCGCGAAGTTCTTCAGCGTCACGTTGTAGAAGGTCGGCGCGTTGGTGGCGATGGCCGCGGCGGCCAGCAGCCCGGCCTGGCCGGGCTGGGCGGTGATCGCCGCCGACATCTGCTGCAGCACCGCGGCCGAGGGCGGCACGCCGGCGATGCGCTCATAAATGCGCTTGGCCTGCTCGTTAGGGCCCGCGTGGGCCGCGAACGGCTGCGCGAGCAGTAACAGCGACCACGCGGCGAGCCTGGCGCGCGGCGCGCAGCGACCTGTGCCTGTAGTCTTGACGTTCATGGCGCTCGTCGTCTCCCTGCAATGCTCCAAAAGCGCAAGCCGACTATACGGCCTGTGCAACCCCGCCCCGAATGTCTCAAGTGCCTGACGTCGCTGCTCGCCGACAGTTTTGTCAGGATGCACCCTGCGCCGATGATTGCGCGGCGAACTGCGAGCCAGTTCACGGCGGGCGCCGCTCCGAATGCATACCAGTAGCGGTGGGGCGGCAGCGCTGGGCTTAAGCTCAGCAGAGCACGCGGCGCGTCCCGGTACCGTGACGGAGTGCCGCCATGACAAAAGACATGGGCATGACCGCGAGTTACGTTACATTCGCGCCCGCGGGCATATGTGGAAACGGTGGTGCAACTTGGACGTGAGTAACCGGCCCGTTCGGCATGAGAGGTCCGTAGACCGTGCGGCGCTGCTGGCTGCGCTGCTCGCCGCGCTGCTCGCCGCATGCGCCGGCAGCGGCTCGGGCGGCAGCGGCAGCGTCAACATCGCCAACAGTCAGGCGGGCGACCCGGCCACGGTCGACTATCCGATCTTCTACGTGAAGCGCAGCGTGCCCACCAACCAGGACGGCACGCTGACGCAGGACGATCTGCGCATCCTGCGCGACCTGGTGCCGGGCGCCGATCTCTACATGCGCGAGAGCGCCTCACCGAGCGCTATCGAGACCAACATCACCGCGCGCGTCACCGCCGGCTCCATGTACGACGTCAAGGACGTCGACGTATCACCCGACGGCGGCACCATCGTGTTCGCCATGCGCGGTCCGCTCACCAAGAACCAGCAGACCAAGGATCCGCCGTCGTGGCGCATCTGGCAGTACGTGATCGCGACGGACACGCTCACCCCGGTGATCAATCCGGCCCTCGACCCCGATCCGCTCACGGTCAACGACGTGTCGCCGCACTTCCTGGCCGACGGCCGTATCGTGTTCTCGAGCACGCGGCAGACGCAGTCGGAGGGTACGCTGCTCAACTACGGCTTCCCGCAGTTCTCCTACGACGATGAGGCGCGGCAGGAGCCGGCCTTCGTGCTCGAGGTCATGAGCCCCGACGGCACCGACATTCACCAGATCTCCTTCAATCAGAGTCACGACCAGGATGCGACCGTGCTGCAGAACGGGCGCGTGCTGTGGAGCCGCTGGGACAACTCGCCGGGCCACGACGCCATGTCGTTGTACTCGTCGAACCCCGACGGCACGGACCTCGAGCTCTACTACGGCGTCAACAGCCATATGACGGGCACGGTGGCGCCCGGCACCACCACCCCCACGGTGGTCGAGTTCATGCGCCCGCGCGAGCTTGAGACCGGTGGAATCCTGACGCTGATCCGCCAGTACACGGACGTCGACGATGGCGGCAACCTGGTGGTGATCGACGGCGTCCACTACGCCGAGGACTTCCAGCCGCTGCAGGCGAACCCCTACGACTATCTGCCCGCAAGCTTCCCCGGCCCGGCGCAGATTACCGCCACCACGCTGCAGAACATCTACACCATCCCGGGACCCTCGCCCGGCGGACGCTTCAGCTCCGCCTATCCGCTCTGGGACGGCAGCGGCCGGATCCTCGTGAGCTGGTCGGAGTGCCGGCTGCTCGACAACTCGACCACTCCGCCCACCATCGTGGCGTGCACCGCCAGCGCGCTCGCGAGTCCCACGGCGCAGAGCGCGCTGCCGCTTTACAGCATCTGGATGCTCGATCCGGCGCAGAACACCCTGATGCCGGTGGTGGCGCCGGTCGAGGGCGTGATGGTCACGGACATCGTGGCGACGCAGCCGAAGCCCACGCCCAACATCATCCAGGACTCGGTGCCGACCGGTCAGGCCGAGAGCTTCGCGAGCAACGGTGTCGGCGTCATCGATATCCGCAGCGTCTACGATATCGACGGGCTGGCCGTGAGCCCCGCCAGCGGCGCACCGGTAAACATCGCGACGCTCGCCGATCCGGCCCAGACGCCGGCGAGCGCGCGCCCGGCGCGCTTCATCCGCCTGGAGAAGGCGGTCTCGATCCCGGACAAGACCGTGGTCGACCTGTCGGACGCCGCCTTCGGCGCCAGCAACTACATGATCCAGATCATGGGCTATGCGCCCATCGAGCCGGACGGCTCGGTGCACCTCGAAGTGCCCGCGCAGGTGGCCTTCCGCCTGAGCGTGCTCGATGCCAACGCACGCGACATCACGCCGCCGCAGGGAGTGTGGCTGCAGCTGCAGCCCGGCGAGACCGTCTCCTGCAACGGCTGCCACAAGCCGCAGGCGGGCGCTCAGAAGCCTGTCTCGCACGGCCGCCAGGGCCTATTCAACTCCGCCTGGGCGGGCGGTACCGCGAACGTAGCCTTCCCACACACCATCGCGACCGGACCGTCAGCCTTCATCCCCACACAGAACGGCGAAACGATGGCCGAGGCGCGCATGGCGGTCAGCTGCGCGACCGACACGCCGCCGTGCCTGCAGATGGTGCCGAGCGTCGACGTGTTGTACACCGACGTGTGGACCGACCCCGCGCAGGCCGCTCCCAATCCGCCGATCACTTACAGCTATACCGATCCCACGAACCCGGTCCCGGCGATCCCGACCACCGCGCTGTGCGCCACCACCTGGTCGTACAACTGCCTCATCATCATCAACTACCCGGAGCACATCCAGCCGATCTGGGACGCGGTGCGCCCCGATCCCGTGAACGCGGCCGTCAGCCGCACCTGCACACAGGGCGGCTGCCACAGCCCGACGACCGCGGCGGGCGCGAAGCAGACGCCGGCGGCGAATCTCGACCTGACCAATAGCGTCTCGAGCACCCAGCCGCCGGAGTTGACCTCGTACGTGGAGCTGCTGTTCCCCCAGAGCATAGTTGTTAATATGCAGACCCAGACGGTGGGTCCATTCCTGAATGCGGGCGCGGCGAATGGCGGTCTGTCGGCGCAGTTCTTCAGCCTCTTCGCAGCAGCTGGGCAACATCCGGGCTGGCTCAACCCGGCGGAGCTTCGCCTGATCTCCGAATGGCTGGATATTGGCGCACAGAACTACAACAACCCGTTCGACCCCAACGTGCCGGTCAACTGAGCGCAGGACGGAGTTGCTGAGGCGCACACAGCGGCTGGCGCTGGCGGGTGCGGTGCTGCTCGCGTGGCTGCTGGTCCCGGCGGTGAGCACCGCGAGCGAATACCTGCAGCTGTTCGTGACGGAGCCGTATCTCGAGCTGCACACCGGTCCCGGGCGCGGTTATCCCGTATTCCACGCGGTGCCGCGCGATCACAGCGTCGATGTGCTGTTCCGGCGCACCGACTGGTTCAAGGTGCGCACCGAGCGCGGCGTCGAGGGCTGGGCGAGCCAGGCCGACATGCTCAAGACGGTGCTGGCGGACGGCTCGCCCTTCAAGTTCGAGCTCGGCGACCAGGCAGGCTTCAGCTCGCACCGCTACGAGCTCGGCGTGTTCGCCGGTGAATATGGCGGCGCGAATCTCATCTCCGCCTACTGGTCGGTGTCGCTCAACCCGCAGATGGCGGTGGAAGCCGCCGCCGGCCAGTTCCTCGGCCGCTTCTCCAACGGCGAGACGGGCGACCTCGGCTTCGTCCACGTCGTTTCCCCGGACACGCGCTGGTCGCCGCTGCTGCTGCTCGGCGTCGGCATCGTGCACACCGAGCCCAAGGCGACGCTGGTGACCCCGGAGAACCGCACCGAGCAGACCGCCTACGTGGGCGGCGGCATCCGCTACTACCTGACGCGGCGTTTTTTCATGCGCGCCGAGTACAAGGCCCACTATATCTTCACGAAGCGCAATACGAATGAGGAAGCAGACGAATGGAAACTGGGATTCGGGTTCTTCTTCTGACGGCGGTGCTCGCCCTGCTTCCGGGCTGCGCCTCGGTGCGCAACTGGTTCCACGGCAAGCACGCCGCCCAGAGCACCGACACCCAGGCCGGCTCGCCCTCCGGGACCTCCGGCGCCTCGGGCACCGCGGGGCCCGAGGAAGAGACGCCGCCGCGCGTGATCGAGCCGCAGGTCGAGCGGCGCCAGATCAAGGTGCCGCGCATCAAGAGCTCGAACGTCGAGGTGGGGGCGTTCTACGGCGCGCTGTCCATCGAGGACTTCGGCACCAATCCGGACTACGGCCTCACCGCCGCCTACCATATCACCGAGGACTTCTTCTTCCAGGGCGAGGTCGGCCGCTCGCGGGGGGGACGCACCAGTTTCGAGACGCTGAGCGGCAATCTGAATCTGCTTACCGAAGCTGAGAGGCGCTTCACGTATTACGACCTCTCTCTCGGCTACAACTTGCTGCCGGGCGAGGCCTTTCTCGGTCGCGGCGTCGCCATGACGAGCGCTTTCTATCTCCTCGGCGGTTTCGGCGCCACCGATTTCGCCGGAGATACGAAGTTCACGGTGAACTTCGGCGGCGGCTATCGCGTCGTACCGACGGACTGGCTGGCGCTGCACGTCACGGTGCAGGATCACGTGTTTCAGTCGAGCCTGCTCGGCGTCACCAAGCTCACCAACAACCTTGAAGCGCGCATGGGAGCGACCTTCTTCTTCTAGTCATTGGAGGGACGCATGATGAGGAATCGAATCGTAGCCATGATCGCCGCAGCCGGGCTGGCCCTGCCCGCGCTGGCGGCCGACCCGACCGGCGCGCCGGCGCCGCAGTTCACGCTCGCCGCCCGCGGCGGCTCGAACGTCAGCCTCGCCCAGTACAAGGGCCAGGTCGTGATGCTCAACTTCTGGGCGAGCTGGTGCGGGCCCTGCCGCCAGGAGATGCCGTTGCTCGAGAGCATCTACAAAAAGTACAGCCGGCTCGGATTCACGCTGATCGGGGTGAACGTGGAGCCGGACTCGAACGCGGCCAACGAATGGCTGAAACAGACCCCGGTGAGCTTTCCGATTCTTTATGATAAGGAGAGCAAGGTCAGCAAGATGTACGACGTCGCCGGCATGCCGAGCACGGTGATCATCGACCGCACCGGCAAGGTGCGGGTGCTGCATCGCGGCTACAAGCCGGGCGATGAGAACGAGTATCTCGACAGCATCCGGACACTGGTGCGGGAGTAGCGCGATGCGGGTGAGGCAGGTGCGGCGGACGCAGCAGGGCGGGGTTGAACCGGGTGCGCGCCGCCGCGGCGCGGCGCTGCTCACGGCGCTGGCGCTTGTGGCGGGACTCGCCGGCTGTACCTCGGTCGAGCCGTGGGTCAAACCCTACGAGCGCGAGCACCTCGCCGACCCCATCATGGCGCTCAGCCGCGAGTCGATCGCGGCCACCTACCGCGACCACGTGTTCGAGACCCGCGAGGGATCCCACGGAGCCACCGGAGCGGTCGGAGGCGGCTGCGGATGCAACTAGCCGTGGCGGCGCGAGGAAAACGCGGGTGAGCCCGGCGCCGGCGCACGGGGGAGGCGCGTGAGCGTGGCCGCGCCGCGTGCGGACACACGCGGCGTCCGCCTGCTGCCACTCCTCGCCCGCACCCTCCTCGCGCTCGGCATGGTGGCCGTCCCGGCGCTCGGCGGCGTGCTGCCCGAGGACGAGGCGGACGTGATGTATCACTCCTACTCGGGCGGCGACATCACGGTGCAGGGCCCCTCGGTCCTCATCCGCAAGAAGGTCGGCGACAACCTGTCGCTCACCTACAACTACTACGAGGACATGATCTCGAGCGCCTCGATCGACGTGAAGCTCTCGGCGAGCCCCTACCACGAGATCCGAAAGCAAAACAGCTTCGGCGCCGACTTCCTGCACGGCAAGACCACCTACAGCGTCGGCTACATCCACAGCCGCGAGCCGGACTACATCGCCGACACGACCTACTACTCGGTGAGCCAGGACATGTTCGGCGATCTCACCACGATCACGCTCGGCTACCGCCGCGGCTGGGACAATGTCTACCGCGACATCTGCAATCCCGCATTGCCGGCACACCCCGTCGGCACAGAGTGCCCTCAGATCATCAACGACCCGACCTTCCACCAGCGCGCCGATCACTGGGGCTACACCTTCGGGCTCACGCAGATCCTCACCCGCAACCTGCTGGCGAACGTGAACTACGAGATCGATACCGACCAGGGCTATCTCGCCAACCCCTACCGCGAGATCCGTTATGCCTCGCCCGGCGGCCTCGGCTTCACGCTCGCGCCGCAGGTCTATCCGGGAACGCGCACCAGCAATGCCGCCTCGGTGCTGCTGAAGTACTACCTGCCGTGGCGCGCGGCGCTCACCGGCTCGTACCGCTTCTATCACGACACCTTCGGCGTCACCGGCAGCACGCTCGAGACCGACTACACGCTGCCGGTGTGGAAAGGCTGGATCTTCGACGGCAGTGTGCGCTACTACACGCAGACGCACGCCACCTTCTACAGCGACCTGTTCCCGTATGCGAACTATTCGAACTTCATGGCGCGCGACCGCGAGCTCGCCGCCTTCGACAGCTGGACGCTGGGCGTGGGCGCCTCGTACCAGTTCCAGGTCCCGCAGGTTCCCTGGATCCACAAGAGCACCGCCAATATCCGCTACGACCGCCTGATGATCGATTACAAGGACTTCCGCGACGCGCTGCTCGCGGCCGAGTACGGCGCCGGCCGCGAGCCGCTCTATAAGCTCGACGCGAACATCCTCGAAGTATTCCTGTCTATCTGGTACTGAGCTGAACCGCAGCTGAACCGAAGCGCGCAGCGCGACACTGTGCGCCGTGCGGCCGCGGCTGAGTTAAGCTCCGCTCTGGTCGTCAATTGCTTCAGTCGCATCGCGCGTCGGCGAGCGCCGGCGCGCGTGCCACGGAGGGAAATCACACCATGCGCACACGCACTGCTTTGTTCAGCCTGCTGGCCGGCCTCGCGCTCGCTGGCGGCGCCGCGATCGTCCACGCCCAGGCGCGCGAGGAAGGACGGCTGCTGGTGGCGAGCGAGGTCCTCCAGGAGATGCGCGGCGCGCGCGACCAGACCATACCCGATCGGCTGCTCGCGCGCGCCTACGGCATCCTGGTGATTCCGGACACCACCAAGATCGCGTGGTTCTTCGGCGGACGCCGCGGACACGGCGCGATGGTGGTGCGCGACAAGGACGGGCGCTTCTCGAGCCCGATCTTCGTCACGATGACCGGCGGCAGCTTCGGCTTCCAGTGGGGCGTGCAGTCGACCGACGTCGTGCTGGTCTTCACTACGCCGAAGGGCATCCAGGGAATCAACGGCGGCAAGGTCACGCTCGGCGGCGACCTGTCGGTCGCGGCCGGCCCGGTCGGGCGCGACGCCCTCGCGGCCACCGATGCGACCTTCAAGGCGGAGGTCTACTCCTACTCGCGCAGCCGCGGCGTCTTCGTCGGGCTGGCGCTGGACGGCACCGTCATCTCGATCGACGACAGCGCCGACGCCGACTTCTATCACAAGGCGGGAGTCACGGCCGGCGACATCATCTCGGGGGGCGTCAGCAGCGATGACGAGTCGGCGCGGCGCTTCCTCACCGCGGTATCGACCAGCACCGAGGGTCAGCGCCAGGCCTCGGCGGCGCCGGCCCCGCGGCCGGCAGCGCCGGGCGGGACGCCCGCCTCGGCGCCGGCGGCGCCTGCGAGCGTGCAGTCCTTCCCGCTCGCGGACCCGAAGCCCGGCAGCGAGCCGAAGTAGCTCACCCGCGTTGATTGGCTGCGTCGGCCTCCGGCCGCCGCGGCGGGCCTGCCCTGAAGCCGTGTCGAGCCCGCGGGCAAAAGGCGGGGCTCGATCCGCAGCAGTTGCAATCACTTCAGCAGCCGAGCACTTCGTAGTAAGGCTGGCGCACGGGCTTTTCGCCCGCTACACGGCAGGCCGGTTTGCTCCTGTTAAGGCTTGCTCGGGCGGGGCGCCGAGCTTCCTACGAAACTCCCGTAGCAGCAGCGCGAGACTCGTGAGCGCCTGCAGCGTCACGGTCGCCACCGACAGGTACCACACCTGCGGCAGGGAGAAATGCGGCAGGGTGGACAGGATCACCGCCGGCAGCACGAAGGTGAGAAGGCGCGACGCCGAGCTCGCGAGCGACGGCCAGGTGTTGCCGAGCGCCTGGAACAAGCCCGAACAGGTGAAGATGAGCCCGGTGGCGACGAAGTTCCACGAGATGACGCGCAGGTAAGTCGCGCCGACCTCCACTACCTCCGGCTGGCGGCTGAAGAACTCGATGAACACCTGCGGCCGCCACTGGCAGACGAGCGTCAGCACGAGCATCAGTACCGCTGACAGCAGCGCCGCCGCACGGAAGGTCTCGCGCACGCGCGGGAACTTGCGCGCGCCGAAATTCTGTCCGGCCACCGCCGGAGCGGCGAAGGCGAGCGCCATCACCGGCAGGAACAGCGCCTGCATCACCCGTCCGCCGATGCCGAACCCGGCCTGCGCTGCGGGCCCGAAGCCGCGGATGACCCAGTAGATGATGCCGATGATTACGAACATCATGAAGAACTCGCCGCCCGCGGGCAGGCCGACATTCAGGATGCGGCGCACGACGGCCGCGCGCGGCGTGAGCAGCGGCCGCTCGACCTTCACGTAGTGCTCGAGCCGCGCAAAGTAGATCCACAGGAACAGCACGCCGGCGGTGACGGATATGCTGCTCGCGAGTCCCGCGCCGGCGGGGCCGAGCGGGTGATGAGTGCCCCAGCCGGCGGTCAGCACCGGCGCCAGCGCGGCATTGAGCACCACGGTGAGCACCTGCACCACCATGGTCGGCTGCACGATGCCGGTGCCGCGCAGCGCCGAGCCGAGCGCGACCAGCGCGAACTGCAGCGCGAGGCCCGGCGTGTAGTAGTGAAGGAACGCGCTGCCCGCGGCCGCGGTCGCCGCATCCGCCGCCATGAAACGCACGTACACGCCGCCGAGCACCCATCCGGCGGCGAGTGTCGCCACCCCACAGATCGCCGACAGCGTCACCGACTGATTGAAGACGAGGTTGGCCTCTGCCTGGTCCTTGCGGCCCACGGCGTGCGAGACCAGCGCGACGGTGCCCACCCCCAGCATCTGTGTCAGAGCCATGATGACGAACATCGCGGTGCCCGCGGTGCTGACCCCGGCGATGGCCGCATCGCCAAAGCGCGCCACGAAGTACATGTCGATCACCAGGTACAGGGTCTGGAACAGCATGCCGATGGCGATCGGCACCGCCATCGCGATCAGCTGCCCGGTGATCGGGCCCTGGGTCAGGTCTTTCATGACGCCACATTAGAGGAGGCCAGGCGCGCTCGCCACGTGCTTGCGCGGCCGCCGTCGCACGCCGCGGGCGGCTCGCCGCCCGCCCATTCCGGGAGATTGGCCCCCGGCGGCAATCCGTGGACAATTGCGCTCCCATGAACGAATCCGCCCTGCGCCTGGCCGGCGTCCACGCCGCGGGCCGCACCGCCGTCGCCGTCCTCGCCGCCATCAGCTTCTGCCATCTGCTGAACGACATGATGCAGTCGCTGCTGCCGGCGCTCTACCCGATGCTGAAGAGCCGCTACCAGATGAGTTTCGGGCAGATCGGGCTCCTCACCTTCACCTTCCAGTTCACGGCCTCGCTGCTGCAGCCGATGGTCGGGGCGATGGCCGACCGCACTCCCCGCCCCTACTCGCTCGCGACCGGCATGGGGTTCTCGCTCGCCGGGCTGCTGCTGCTCGCGTTCGCCGGCAGCTATCCGCTGCTGCTGCTCGCGGCGGCGCTCATCGGCACCGGCTCGTCGGTGTTTCACCCCGAGTCCTCGCGCGTGGCGCGCATGGCCTCGGGCGGCAGGCACGGACTTGCGCAGTCGGTGTTCCAGGTCGGCGGCAACCTCGGCTCCGCGTGCGGTCCGCTGCTCGCGGCTTTCATCGTGCTGCCCTACGGACAGTCGAGCGTCGCGTGGTTCTCGGCAGTGGCGCTGCTCGGCATGTTCGTGCTGTTCCACGTCGGGCACTGGTACAAGACGCATGGCATCACGCGTCTCAAGCATGCGGCGCGCACGCGCCACATCGAGGCCTCACCGCGCCGTGTGGCCGGCGCCATCGCGGTGCTGCTGGCGCTCATCTTCTCCAAGTATTTCTACCTGGCGAGCATCACGAGCTACTACACCTTCTATCTCATCGGCCATTTCCACCAATCGGTGCGCAGCGCGCAGCTGCACCTGTTCGTTTTCCTGGCCGCGGCCGCGATCGGCGGCTTCGTCGGCGGTCCCATCGGCGACCGCATCGGCAGCAAGAAAATCATCTGGGTGTCGATCCTCGGCGTCCTGCCGTTCACGCTGCTGCTGCCCCACGCGAGTCTCTTGTGGACCAGCGTGCTCAGCGTGCCGATCGGCCTCATCATCGCCTCGGCCTTTCCGGCGATCGTGGTCTACGCCCAGGACCTGCTGCCCGGGCGCACCGGGGCCGTGGCGGGACTGTTCTTCGGGCTGGCCTTCGGCATGGGCAGCGTCGGTGCCGCGGTGCTCGGCAAACTGGCCGACCACTTCGGGATCGATGCCGTGTACCAGATCTGCGCGTTCCTGCCGCTCATCGGGCTGCTCGCCGGATTCCTGCCCGACGTCAAGCATCACCCGCCGCCCGCTGAAGCATGAAGCTGATATCCGCGCGCCTGTTGGACGAGCTGGCGGCGGCGGCGGCGGCGAGCCCGCGTGGACGCAGCCACTATAACCTGCATGGCTCGCCTGACGACGTGGTGCAACGCTATCTCGTCGTCGCGAACCGCGACTCCTATTTCCG
>JASHQW010000381.1 GCA_030038875.1 Gammaproteobacteria bacterium
CTTCGCGAACGATCCGAGCCTGCGCACCGGTATGGACAACGCCTTCGGTGAGGACGATCAGCGCGGCTACAAGCAGCGGGCGTTCTTCGCGTCGGTCGATTTCGACCTGATCCCGAAGGTGCTGACGGTGACGGGCGGCGGGCGTCTGTATCACTACGACGAGTGGGAGAACGGCTCGGAGTGGTACAGCGAAACCACCTCGGGGGCGTCCGCGAAAGGCGTCGCGCCGGGAACCGGCCTGGTCCTCGACCACCTCAACGGCGTGTGCATCAACACCCCAGGGTACTGCGGCTTCCCGATCAACCTGGCGAAGAGCGAGTCGGGCTCGCGCTGGCGCCTCAACCTGACGTGGCACATCACCCCGGACGTCATGGCCTACTACACCTTCTCGCAGGGGTTCCGTCCCGGCAGCTTCAACCGCACCAATTCGATCGATGGCATGGTGTTCCTCAAGGCGGAGATCCCGTACTGCACATATCCCGGCGGAGTCAAGACCTGCATCGCCGACAGCGACCAGTACGAGAAGCCGGCCGGCGTCAACTCCGACAACCTGATCAACAACGAGGTCGGCCTCAAGAGCGAGTTCCTCGACCACCACCTGCTGATCAACGCCTCGGTGTACTACATGAAGTGGGAGAACGAGCAGCTGTCACTGTTCGAGCCCGCCTTCCTCGGTAACACCACCTTCAACGTTCAGGGGCCGGACTTCACCATCAAGGGCTTCGAGATCCAGTTCGACGCGAAGATTACGGACGGCCTGAGCCTCCAGGGATCGAGCTCCTTCAACCAGTCGACGCAGACCAGCGCACCGTGCCTCGAGTCGGTGGGTGTCGATCCGAATAATTCGAAGACGGCCAACAATCCGACCCCGGCAGGCCAGTGCGTGGTGATCAACAGCGTGGCCGGACCGATCCCGAACGCGCTCGGGGCCGAGGGCACACCGCCGGCGTTCTCGCCGCCGTGGATGTTCAACGTGCGGGCGCGCTACGACTGGGCAATGGACCCGGGCTACCACCCCTTCATCTGGGCGGGGGCGAGTCACGTTGGCCCGATGACCAACGAGCCGCGGAACTACGACCCCGGCAATGTAGCGTTCTACTCCAGCCCGCCGATCACGACGCTGCTGCTCTATGCCATCCCGAGCTACACGACGTATGACGGCGCCATGGGCGTCAGTAAGGACAATTGGACCCTGCAGCTCATGGGCAGCAATCTGACCAATGCCTACGGGCCGACCAACATCAGCTCCGGTCAGTTCATCAAGGCGGAAGTCCCGCTGCGTCCGCGCACGCTGAACCTGCTGATGTCCTACAGGTTCTGACGCCGCGCTTGAGGCGCCGGCCGCTCACGGGGCGGTTGGGTAGAATGCAGGGCGGACCTCCGGGTCCGCCCTTCTTTTTTGGCTGCTGACGCTTTGAGCCCGATGGAAACAAGCGAGTCCCCACCGGACACCGCCGCGGCGACCGCCGAAATAGTGCGGGTACATGCCCTGCTGCAGTCGCGGAACTTTGCCGCGGCGCTCGATGCGGGGCAGGGGCTGCTGGCGGCGCATCCCGGGCACCGCCACGCGCTGCTTCTGGTGGCTGTGGCCCAGCGCTACCTCGGGCGGATCCCCGATGCGCTCGGGACGCTCGCCACGCTCGAGCAGCATCATCCGCGCTTCAGCCGCCTCTACGAGGAGCGCGGGCGCTGCTACGTCGAGATGCGCCAGGCGCCGCAGGCCATCCAGGCTTTTCTGACCGCGGTAAACCTGAATCACGCTCTGCCCGGCGCCTGGAGCATGCTCGAGGGGCTGTACCGGATGACCGGAGATGCGGACAACGCCGCCATTGCGGGCAGCCACGTGGCGACACTGAAGAACATCACGGCGGACATCGTGACCGCGACGGGCTACTTCATGGACGGTGAGCTGGATGCCGCCGAGTCGCTCATTCGCGCGTGGCTGCTGAAGAATGGCGATCACATCGAAGGGATGCGGCTGCTGGCGCGCATCGGCATCGCGCGCCGCATCTACGACGATCCGGAGCTGCTGCTGGCGGCGGTGCTCGAGCGCGCACCCGACTATCGGGTCGCACGGCAGGAGTACGCCGGCGTGCTGATCGAGCTGCATCGGCATGAGGAGGCGCGCCGGCACATCCAAATGCTCCTCAAGGACGAGCCGGAGAACCGCGTACTGCGCATGCTCGATGCGGCGGCTCTGGTGGGTCTCGGCGAGCACGAGCGTGCCATCGCCCTCTATCGGGAGCTGCTGCTCGGGACGCCGGCCGATGCCGACGTGCACCTCTCGATCGCCCATGCGCTGAAGACGCTCGGACGGACGCCGGAAGCGATCGCCTCCTACCGCAAGGCGGCGGAGCTGCGGCCGGACTTCGGCGATGCGTACTGGAGCCTCGCCAATCTCAAGACCTATCGCTTCGCGCCGGCGGAGCTGCAGCAGATGCGCACGGCGCTCGCGGGCGCGGCCACCGGTGCCGTCGACCGCTACCACCTGTGCTTTGCGCTCGCCAAGGCGCTCGAGGATCAGGGCGAGTACGGCGAATCCTTCCGCTATTACGAGCTCGGCAATCGCCTCAAGCACACCGAGATCCGTTACCGGCCCGCGATCACCGAGAACAACACGCGCGCGCAGATCTCGGTCTGCACCGCGGAGTTCTTTGCGAGCCGCCAGGGTTGGGGTACGCCGGAGCGAGGGCCCATCTTCATCGTCGGCCTGCCGCGCTCCGGCTCGACGCTCCTCGAGCAGATCCTCGCCTCGCATTCGCAGGTCGAAGGCACGCAGGAGCTGCCCAACGTGCAGCAGATCGTCAGCGCGCTGCGCGGGCGCGAGGGTGAGCAGGGCGAGTCCCGCTATCCGCGCATCCTCGAGCGCCTCGGCGCCGCGGATTTCCGGCAGCTCGGCGAGAAGTACCTCGCCGACACGCGTCCCTACCGCACCGGGAAGCCCTTCTTCGTCGACAAGAATCCGAACAACTTCCGGCACCTCGGCCTTGTGCACCTGATGCTGCCCAACGCGCGAATCATCGACGCGCGGCGCGAGCCGCTGGCCTGCTGCTTCAGCAACCTCAAGCAGCTGTTCGCCAACGGGCAGGAATTCACCTACGGGATCGAGGAAATCGCGCGCTACTACCGCACCTATCTCGAGCTCATGCAGCACTGGCAGCGCGTCCTCCCCG
>JASHQW010000382.1 GCA_030038875.1 Gammaproteobacteria bacterium
AGATTCCCAAGGTTGGCCTGGTGATGGAGAACGCACGACTCGTTCGCTGGCTGAAGAACGTCGGCGACCTGGTGAGCCAGGGAGAGCCGTTACTCGAGCTCGAGACGGAGAAGGCCACTCTCGAGATCGAGTCTGCCGAGAGCGGACGGCTGGTGGAGATCCTCCTGCACGCCGATCAGCCGGCGCGCGTCGGCGATCGGGTTGCCTGGCTGGACACCGATGGGATGAGCCCGGGCATCACGCCGGCGGGGCCGTCGACGCCGGCAGGCGCGGCTCTTCGCGCCGCGCTGGCAGCGCCCGTCCGCGAGCAGGCGCACACCCCGCGCCGCGAGAGAGCCGAGCGGGCCCCCGGCCGTATCAGGAGCTCACCGGCGGCACGCCGCCTCGCCGCACAACATGACGTCGATCTGCGCCAGCTTGCCGGAACGGGTCCGCACGGACGTGTGCAATTGAGCGATGTACGGCAAGCCATCGCCACGCCGCCCGCCGGCCCGCAGCCGCTCTCGCGCATGCGCCGGGCACTGGCCCGCTCCATGACACTCAGCAGTACCACCATCCCGCAATTCGTGGTCGAGCGTGCCGTCGACTGGACGGCGCTGCAGGCGCGGCGCGCGCAGCTCACGGCGCAGCGGCCGGCGGGAGCGCCGCGGCTCTCGGTCAACGACTTCCTGCTGCAGGCCATCGCCCGGGCGCTGCTCGCCTGCCCGGCGCTCAACAGCACGTTCGCGGGCGATGCTGACTCGCCCGCTGCGCATCTGCTGCGTGCCGACGGCGCTCATATCGGCCTGGTGGTCGCGGTGGACGACGGGCTGCTGGTCCCGGTCTTGCATGGTGTCGAGCGGCTCGGACTCAGCGAGATCGCGCGCCGGCGCAGCGAGATCGTCGCGCTCGCCCTGCAGGGCAAGCTCAGGCGCGAAGAGCTGGAGGGCGCAACGATCAGTCTCTCCAATCTCGGTGCGCAGGGCCCGGATCGCTTTACCGCCCTCATCAATCCACCGCAAGCGGCGATTCTCGCCGTCGGCCGCCAGCGGCAGTGCGTCGTCGCCGGCGACGACCGTATTCAGGTGCGGCCGATGGCGCAGCTTACGCTGACGGTGGATCACCGGGTCGCCGACGGCCGACTCGCTGCCGATTTTCTGGCGTCTCTGGCCGCGATCATCGAGGGCGATGTGTGGCCCCTGGACTGACAGGAGGAACAAACACATGAGCAAGCCGCTGCAACTTCTCGGATCGTACTGGACGCTGGCCGTGGGGGCGGACCCGCTGGGGGAGCAACGCTGCTTTCATGACTTCGGCGAGCGCGTGGAGACGGCTGCCAGGGCCGGGTTCACCGCCATGGGCTTCTGGCACGCCGACCTCAGCGAAATCCGCAAGCGCCACAGCTTCCGGGAGATGAAGCGTATTCTGAATGACCATGGCATCAACGTGATCGAGGTTGAATGGCTGCTCGACTGGTTCTGTGCCGGTGAGCGCCGCGCGGCCTCGGACAAGATCCGCGCGCTATTGCTCGATGCGGCCGAAGGCTTGAGCGCACGTCACATCAAGATCGGCGATCTCGGCAACGATTGCGCCGACGTGCCGCAGCTGACCGAGGAATTCGCCCTGCTGTGCCGGCAGGCCGCGGAGCGCGGCACCCAGGTGCTGTTCGAGATGCTTCCGGCCGCGTTCTCGCGTGTGCCCTCGCTCGATCAGGTGCTCGCGATCTGCCGCGGCTCCGGCGCGCGCAACGGCGGCATCATGCTCGACAACCTGCATCTGCAGCGCACCGCAACGCCGCCCGAGCACATCGTGAGCAAGATCCCGCGCGACATTCCGCTCGGCGTCGAGATCAACGACGGCTCGCTCGCCACGCCGGTGAATTTCCTGGACTCCGTCGTCAACAAGCGCCTTCTGCCGGGCGACGGCGAGTTCGACATCGCGGCGTTTCTCCAGGCGCTCTGGACACAGGGCTACGACGGGCCCATCGGAGTCGAGGTCCTGAACGAATACATGCGCAAGTGGTCGCTGGAAACCGCTGCCACGGAAGCCTTCACGAAGACGCGGCGCGTGGTCATGGCGGCGCGCGAGAAATGGGAAGCGGCCCGGACGGGGCACCCGGCGAGCGCCTGAGGCGGGAGGGGCGGCGGCCGGGGCCGCGCCGGGCGCGTATTGTCAGTGGCCGCGGCGGTTGCGTACGATTTGAATTCTTCCGAAAGACGACCTCATCAGCAGGGGGCTCAAATGAGCGTGCAGTCTCTCAACGCCGAGCGGCAGGTATGGATCTACACCCAGATGCTGCGCATCCGCACTTTCGAGGAACGCGTGAAGCGCACCTTCACCGACCATCCGGGGGTGATCCGTGGCCATACGCATCTCGCGGACGGCGCCGAGGCTTCGATCGTCGGCTCACTCAGCCATTTCCGCGAAGGCGATGCGGCCCTTGCCACCTATCGCTGCCACGGCTATCCGCTGACTCTCGGCAGCGATCCCAAAGCCATGATGGCGGAGGTCTACGGACGCGCTGACGGGCTGTGCAAGGGACTTGGCGGCTCGATGCATCTCACGGACGTGAAGCGCGGCTTCCTCGGCACCTCCGGCATCGTGGGTGCCGGCATTCCGCACGCCGCCGGCGCGGCCTGGGCCGCACAGCTGCGCAAGCGCGGCGACGTGGTGTTCTGCTTCTTCGGCGACGGCGCTTCCAAGCAGGGCGCATTCCACGAGACGCTCAACATCGCCTCGCTGTGGAAGCTCCCGGCGGTGTTCGTGATGGAGAACAACGGCTACAACGTCGTCACCACCACCGCGCAGGAGGACGCCAACGCCGCAGCGGGCGAGCCGCTGTCGGTCAAGGCCAAGGCCTATGCGCTGCCGGGCGTCACGGTTGACGGCACCGATCCGCTGGCCGTGTATCGCACCGTCGGCGAGGCCGTCGAGCGTGCGCGCGCGGGCCGCGGTCCGACCCTGGTGGAATCCAAGGTGTACCGGCTGTCCGCACACGGGAACATCATCGCCCCGCCGGGCGTGCCACTGCATTACCCGGAGCACGAGGCCATCGCCGTATTCGGCAAGCGCGAAGAGTACGAAGCCGCGCTGCGCGGCGATCCCGTACCGCGCTTTCGCGGTACGCTGATTCTCGGCGGCGTGCTCACCTCCGCCCAGGCGGATGAGCTCGCCGCGCGCATCGCGGGCGAGATAGAGGAGGCCGTGAGCTTCGCGCTCAAGAGCCCGTTCCCCAAGCTCGAGTCCGCGCTCGAGTACAACTACGCGTAACTCGCGGGAGACTGCGATGGCACTAATGCCCTACATCGCTGCGATCGACGCAGGCATTCACCAGGAGATGCGCCGCGACCCGAAGGTGCTGTACTTCGGCCAGAACCTGGCGACGACCGAGAATCACGCATTCCTCGCCGCCTACGGGCCGGAGCGCGTGCGCGTGACGCCGATCTCCGAGACGGCCGAGATCGGCATCGCCGTCGGCGCCGCGATGGCCGGACTGCGGCCGGTGGTGGAGCTGTACATGGCGGAGTTCATGCTGGTGGCGATGGACCAGGTGGTAAACGAAGCGCCGCGCATGCGCTACATGTCCGGCGGCCAGGTCAAGGTCCCCCTCGTGCTGAAAGCCGGCTACGGATTCACCTGCGGCTGGGCGGGCCAGCACACCGGCACGCTCAGCGCGCTCTTCATGGGTGTTCCGGGACTCAAGGTCGCGGTGCCCGCCACCGCCGCTGACGCCAAGGGTCTGATGGCGAGCGCGATCCGCGACGACAATCCGGTGGTGTTCCTGCACCACTACCTGCTGACGCTCGAGCAGGGCGAAGTCCCGGACGGTGAGTATCTCGTGCCCTTCGGCAAGGCCGATGTGCGCCGCGCTGGCGCTGACGTGACGATTGTCGCGACCGGCTGGATGGTTCCGCGCGCGCTCGGCGCCGCGCAGCAGCTGGCCAAGGAGGGGATCGACGCGGAAGTGATCGATCCGCGCACGGTCGCGCCGCTCGATCTCGACACGATCCTCAAGTCCGTCGACAAGACGGGCCGGGTCGTGCTGGTGGATCAGGCGACGCGCCACGCCTCCGTGAGCTCCGTCATCGCCGCCGAGCTTGCCGAGCACGGCTTCAGGGCACTGAGGGCCCCCATCATTCAGGTGACCGCCGCCGATACGACGATCCCCTACAGCGAGCCGCTCGAGGCTTACGTCCTCCCGGACGAGGCGCGCATCGTCGCAGGGGTTCGCACAGTGCTCAAATGACCGCGCGCGGGCGGTCCGGCCGGAGACGCGGCCGCCGTGACTCAGGCTGCTTCGAGCACCTGCACGGCGGCGGCGGTGTTCGAGATCGGGATATGGTAGTTGCGCAGGATCTCGCGCGCCGTACTACCGAGGATGCCCCGGCCGACGATCCAATTCAGGATCTCGACGCCTTGTGATCCGGACAGAGCCACCAGCTCCCGCGGCGAATACACCGTGAGCCTCGCCGGCTCGTTGACAATGGCGTTGAGGCACAGCGCATCGAACTCCGGATTGATGAAGCCCGCGCGTTCGCCCTCGAGCTGATGCGAGAGCCCGCCGGTCGAGATCACGACGACGCGCACGTCGGCGGGATATGCGGCCACCGCTCGCCCGATCGCGCGCCCGAATTTCAGGCAGCGCGCCGGCGACGGCAGCGGGTGCTGCACGGTATTCACGCATATCGGCACGATCCGCACTCGCGGCGGCCCGTCCGGCCACAGCAGCTGCAGCGGTACCGTCACGGCGTGGTCGATCAGCATCTCCTGGCACGTAACGACGTCGAATTCCTCCTCGACGACGCCGTTGATGATGGCCCAGGACAGATCCTGGTCACCCGGCACGGGTGCGATGGTTGGAATTCCCCATCCCTCATCGGCGGACAGGTACTCAGGCGCCGCACCGACTGCGAATGTCGGCATCTTGTCGAGAAAGAAATTCAGCCCGTGATCGTTGTACACCACGATGGCGACATCGGGCCGCTGCTGCGCGAGCCAGGCGCGCACCCCTACGAAGCCGTCCAAGAAGGGCTTCCAGTAGGGCTCGCCCTGCAGCCCCCTGGCGATGGCGCGGCCGATCGCCGGGACGTGAGAAGTCGACACTCCCCCGAACAGCTCAGCCACGGCGCGTGCCTCCGGCGTTGACCCCGGCAGTGAAGCGCGCATACGACTGCAGATGGTCCTTGAACTGCTGCACCGTGCGCCCGGTCTGCTGTGCGCCGATGTCCTGCATGTCGAGTCCGAAGATGCCGGCAAATTTCGCCAGATAGTAGGCATTGCCGCCGGCGGCCAGCAGCGCGAGGACGTTGCGGCTCCTGATCGCCTGGCGCTGCTCCGCGTTCAGACCGTAGCGGCTGCAGTACGCATCCTCGTCGGCCAGGAATTCCTTGCGGTTCTTCGCTTCGTTGAAGGAATAACACATCTTGTTCAGGGCATAGCCGCGGCGCGCCGCCTGGCCGTCGAAGATGTAGGTCCCGCGGATAGCTGCGTTGCCGCTCACTTCAGGGTGCTCCTGTCGGCTGCCGCGGTCACCTATAGCCCAGGGGCACCTCGTCCGACATCGTGGAGAATCCTTATGCCTGCCGGCAGCGTCGCTTCGCCTGCAATCGAGGCGCAGGGTTCACTTATCGCCCAGTGCCTTGTCCTCGTTGGCGCGCTTGATGACGTAGTGGCGGATCGACTCGATCTGCTCGGGAGTGAGGACGCTCGCGAAGCTCACCATACCCTGACTGCGCATGACTCCGTCGTGCACGACACCCGCCCAGCCCCCGCCGTCCGCGAGCAGCGCGCTGCGGCGCAGGTCGGGCAGCAGGCCGCCGCCGTAGGCCGCATCTCCATGGCAGCCGCCGCAGAAGCGTGCATAGTGCTGCGCGCCCTCAGCGATCTGCGCCGGCGTGCCGGTGACCGCCGGAGGATCGAGCGGGCGCGGCGGGACGGAGGGTGCGGGCGGAAGCTGGGCGCTCGCGCCCAGCTTGAAGACGAGCAGCCGCGACACGTTGTGAACCGGCCCCGCGACCTGGGAGAGAATCCCCGGTGCCAGCGCCCATACGCCGCCCCAGCCGGCCAGCACCGCGACGTACTGCTCGCCGTTGATCGAGTAGGTGATGGGAGGGGCGAGCACGCCGGTCTGCGCGCTCCCCGACCAGAGTTTCGCGCCGCTCACCGCATCGTAGGCGGCAAATTCCTCAGCCGCGTTGCCCTGGAACACCAGCCCGCCCCCCGTCGCCAGCACGCCGCCGTTCCACGGCCCTTTGAAGACCACGCGCCAGCGCTCCTTCTGCGCGACGGGGTCCCAGGCGATCAATGCTCCCTTGGTTGCCGCCTTCACGGCGGCACGGATATTGGTATCGGCCGGCATGGCCGCGGCGGCAAAATCCATCCCCGTGTTGAAACCCTGCGCCGCATCCTGGAAATGCGGGTCGGGCACGAACGGAAAACCGGCTTCGAGCGCCGGGATGTAGACGAGTCCGGTGTTCGCGTCGTAGGCCATCGGCTGCCAGCTGTGCGCGCCGCCCGGCCCGGGTATCACGACGAAAGGCTTGCCGGTCCGGTCGACGCGCGCGTCGGGATTCTCGCTCGGCCGTCCGCTCTTGATATCGACGCCCTTGGCCCAGTTGACCGCCACGAAGTTGGCGGCCGAGATCAGCTCGCCGGTGGCGCGGTCGAGCACGTAGAAGAATCCGTTCTTCGACGCCTGCATCAGCACCTGACGCGGCCGGCCGCCGATCGCGAGATCCGCGAGGATCATGTGTTGCGCGGCGTCGAAGTCCCACGTGTCGCCCGGCGTGGTCTGGTAGTGCCAGACGTACGCGCCGGTCTCCGGTCTGAGCGCGATGATCGAGTCGATATAGAGATTGTCGCCGCCCCCCGGCGAGCGGTAGGCCTGGTTCCAGGGACTGCCGTTGCCCGTGCCGATGTAGAGCAGATCAAGCCTGGGATCGTAGGCCATCGAGTCCCAAACGGTGCCGCCGCCACCGTGTATCCACCACTCGCCCTTCCAGGTCGCCTCGGCGCGCTTGAGATGCGGCGCGCGGTTCGTGCCCGGCTTGCCGGGAACGGTGTAGAAGCGCCAGAGCTCGCGCCCGTCGGTGCTGGCGTACGCGCTGACGTATCCGCGCACGCCCATCTCGGCGCCCGAGTTGCCGATGATCACCCGGCCGTCAATCACGCGCGGTGCGCCGGTGATGGCATAAGGCCTGGCGGGATCGACGGTCAGCTTCGACCAGACCGGCTGGCCGGTTTCGCGGTCGAGCGCGATCAGTCGCCCGTCCAGAGTCGCGAGGTAGAGGCGGTGGCCCCACGCGGCGAGGCCGCGGTTCACGACGTCGCAACAGACCTTGACGCCCGTCTCCCCCGGTACCTTGGGGTCGTACTCCCAGCGCAGTTTCCCCGAGACCGCGTCGTACGCCTTCACTTTGGACCAGGCGGTGGTGATGTAGACCGTGCCGTCGATGACGAGGGGGGTGGCTTCCTGTCCGCGTGAGGTGTCGAGGTCCGCGAACCACGCGAGACCGAGATTCTTCACGTTGTCGGTGTTGATCTGATTGAGCGGCGAGAAGCGCCGCTCGTCGTAGGTGCGGCCGTAGGTCAGCCAGTCCTGCACGTCGCCCGCGGCCGCCAGCAGAGCCTTGCCGTCCACGGCACGCGAGGCGGCCGCCGCTGCAGCCGACACGGATCCACCCGGGACGAGAAGCGCGGCCGCGAGCGCCGCGACGGTCACCGGCAGCCATCGAGTGCCGTTGGGGCGCCGCGTCCGATGGCGCGGCGGGATGGGGCCGTCGCGGCGGGGCTGTTGGTGCGGGCGGGAAGATTGCTGCACGTCGAGCGCTACGGCGGTCATTCAGGCCTCCCCTCGTTGCTGCAAGCGTGGCATAACTCAGGCGGTACGCAAATTCGACTCACACGGCACACGGCTTTGAACCCTCTTCGACCAGCGCCGCGACGGGGACCTCACCGGCGTTTGGCGTAACCATTAATCCAATCGACCGTGCGCGCAAGACCGCCGAAGGGATAGAAGTGCAGGCGAACCGGCCCTTGCTTCGGCCCAAGCTGATCAGCCAGTGCATCGACCAACCTGTCTGGCCCGGCGGTGCCGATCAACTTTGCGAGCGACACGCCATACTTGGCCATGACGGCGGAAGATGCCACGACGCCGCAGCGTGCCGCGAAGCGAACCAAGGTGCTGATTCCTGCCGGTCCCGCAATCCCGATGCGCACCGGTGAGTCGATTCCACGTCTGCGCAGCTCCTCGAGCCAGACCAGGAATGCGCCGGGATCGAATCCGAACTGAGTGACGATGAGGGGAGCCATGCCGCGACGCTCGATGTCGCTGCGTTTCCTCTCGAGGATGTCCCAGCACTGCTCGTCGGTCATGTGGGGATGGCCTTGGGGGTGGCCACCGATGCCGATGGCGGTAATGCCGGCGCGTTCAAAGGCGCCGGTTGCGATGAGGGCCGAACTGTCGACAAACGGACCTGCAGGCTGGGGATTATCCCCGGCAATGACAAAGCAACGCTTCACACCTGCCTCATTGACGACACGATGCAGATAGGTATGAAAGTCTTCGCGGGAACTAAAACGGCGCGCAGAGAAATGCGGCATTGGCTCGAAGCCGAGCGACCTCACTGCCTTGCTGGCGGCGACACGGCCATCGAGTGTCTCCCCGGGCAAGAAGGTCACGGCAATCGGGGTCTGAGGTGGAATTCCAGGCGCTGCCGTGCGAAGCGATTCGACATCCTTGGCGGTAATCTCAAGGGAAAAGCCGTCGGTCATTCCGTCTGGCGGCCGGAGCCAATTTGGGTGGATGAGCGGCCTATTCATGTGCGCTGTGCACGGTCGCCAGTAAGACTCCAGCGACAGCACACGTTGCGCTCGAGCTGGCGTCTTCAGCGCGCTGCGTTCGACGGTGCACGATGTGCGAGGACCTCGGCCTCGATTGCCAGCGCGCGTCTAACGCACGAGCGTGAGCGGGGCCTTCGCGTGGGGATGTGTAACGCGCAGGTTGAGATTCTCTTTGACCGGATAGACGTGCTCACGCATCAGCGACTCGACGCGCGCGCCTTCGCCGCGCTCGAGCGCACTGACGATGTAATGGTGCTGCTGGTGTGCATAGCTGAGCCGTACGTACATGACGTTCAGACTGGTCTTGTCGAACGCCAGCGCATCCGGCGCAGCAAAGGGAATGTGCGCAATGCGCTCGAGAGCCTGGGCGATCATCGCGCTACGCGCTTCCTCGACGATCAGGCCATGGAAGCGCCCGTTCATTTCGGCGTAGAGCGCCTCATCGCTCTCCTCCACGGAGCCCTTGTGGAAGATGCGGTCGCCCTCCTCGAGCAACTCGCGCAATGCGGCAACCATGGCACGCGAAACTCCGCGCTCGGCCACACGCCGCGCCGCGAGCCCCTCCATGACGCCGCGCAGATCGAGCGCATCGAGAATATCCGCGGTGCTGAAGGCGCGTACGACATAGCCGCGCGTCTCGTGCTGTTGCAATAAGCCCTCGCGCGCAAGCACGGGCAGGGCCTGGCGCACGGGAGTGCGCGACATACCGAGCTGCTCGGCCAGCGGCGCTTCCGCAAGTCGCTGACTCGGCGCCAGATCTCCGCGCAGGATCATTTCCCGGATTCGCACCAGTGCGATTGCCTGCTGTGTGTCCACGCCCAAGGCCCTAGCCATCAAGAACATTGTTCTTGACGGGATCCCAAGTGTCAATTAAGGTTAATCGTATAAGAAACACTTGACCGCATTTCTTGAGGGAGAGGGCCCTCGGGAATCCAGTGCTCCAAAGCGCATTCATGCTCGCCATGTGGCGCAAGCGCGGTCGGCTCGCGACAGGAGGGGATTGACTATCGGGATCCCGAAATCGGAATACGGTACGCAATCAGCCAGCGATACCAGGGCATCGGCAGCTGCCCGACGCGGCCGCTGCTCTGTCATTGACCGGCCCAACCAGGGGGATTCTCAATGAAAGTGTGTGAAACAGGTCATGCGTGGTTTGCCCGTGGTTGGATCCGAGGCGCGGGATATTGCGCTATCGGAGCGGTGGCGCTGGGCGTCGGCGCCACCTGGGCACAGCAAGCACAAGGCCAGTCCGCAGCCGCCGCGCCCGCCGCGTCCGACACTGTACAGGAGATCCTCGTCACCGCGACGAAGCGTTCCGAAAGCATCCAGGAGGTGCCGATCACGGTGCAGGCCTTTACGGCCGACATCATGCAGCAGCGCGACCTCACCGACATTCATACGCTCGGCAATCTCACCCCGGGCGTGAATCTCGATGCGGGCTCGCCCTTCTCGGGCGACCGCTCGGTGCTGTCTGCCTCGATTCGCGGCATAGGCCAGGATGATTTCGCCTTCAACCTCAACCCCGGCGTCGGCGTTTATGTCGACGGCGTGTACCTGGCGCGCACCATCGGTGCAAACCAGAACCTGCTCGACGTGGACCGGGTCGAGATCCTCAAGGGCCCGCAGGGCACGCTGTTCGGCGCCAACACCATCGGTGGCGCCATCAGCATCGTGACGCACACCCCGGGGGATGAGGAGCGTTTCGTCGCGGAGGCCACCGGCGGGAGCTACGATCGACGTGACTTGGGCTTCTCGGCCGACATTCCGATCGTCAAGGGCGTGCTGCTCTCGACCATCAGCGTCTCCTCGCAGGAGCAGACCGGGTGGATGAAGGTTGTGCCCTACCCCGCGAGCACTCCGTACGGGCAGGCGCCGATCACGGTCACGCCGATGACCGACTTTGCGCAGGCCGGCTACGGCACCAGCGACACCTACGACGGCCAGGGTCTGCAGGTCATCCGCGGCAAACTGCTCTGGAATGCCACCGATAAGCTCAAGATCATCTGGAGCGCCGACTGGTCGCACGAAGACACCACCGCCCTCGGCTATACGGTGCTCGACACCTTCCAGGGGAACGTGCTCGAGTCGACGTTCTCGACCCTCTATAACCTGTGCATCAGCAATAGCGCCGCGACACTGCCCGCGGCCATCGCCGCTTCGGCGGGGAACATCCCGCCGTTTGCGGTCGGGTCACAAAACAACAACCTGTTCTCGGGCGTGTGCAGCCAGCCGCGCGCGCAGGTACCCGGGCTCTCCCCGGGCGCCCCGGCGTTGCTCGGCGCGGGTTACGTCGGCGGACCGGCGGGCCCGTACAACTATTTGAATCACCCGGGCACGGCCTATCTGGGGTCCTCCGCGCCCTACATCTGGTACGACAACGCCGCCGTCAACACCGGCGACATCAACACCACCTACGCGGCGGATGGCCCGGACTTTGCGCGCTACGACCTGTACGGCCTGTCGATGACGGGCACGTATGAGCTCACGGACGCAATGTCGCTCAAGTCGATCACCGCCTACCGCGAGATCACCTGGGCCATCGGCACCTCGCTCCAGGGCATTCCCGGTGATGGCATCCAGAGCGTTACCGACAAGCAGCACCAGTTCCAGGTCTCAGAAGAGATACAGCTGCTCGGCAAGGCCTTCGACAACCGGCTCGACTACGTCGGCGGCCTGTACTACTTCGACGAGGCCGGCTACGTGCACGACTGGGTGCCATTCGAGGGGCTGCTGTATGTCTATGACCTCGACAACGATATCGAGAACAAGGACTTCGCAGCCTTCCTGCACGCCGACTACAAGCTGACGGATCAGATCAGTTTCACGGCGGGCGGACGGTACACGGACGTCATGACCTACTTCACGGGCGGCCAGAGCGATCTGAACTCCTTCCCGTTCGGCTCCTACTGCTGGCAGAACTCGTGCAACGGAATTCCGCCCTTCACCGATATCATTCCCAACGCCAACCCGCCGGGCGCGCAATTCTACCGCTACTTTCCGAATGTGCCCGACAGCCAGGCGTGGCACATCTTCGACCCGACCCTCGGCCTGCAGTACCACTTCGACCAGGACGTCATGGCCTATCTCAGCTGGGGCAAGGGCTTCAAGCAAGGCGGCTGGACCACGCGTCTTTCGGCGAGCATCCCCGATCCGCAGGATGCGCGCTTCGGGCCGGAGTTCTCCAAGACCTATGAGCTCGGACTCAAGTCGGAGTGGCTCGATCATCGCCTGCAGGCCAACGCCGCCGTGTTCTTCACCAACTACGACGGCATTCAGCTCAACATCCAGCAGGGCATCTCACCCGTCTATACCAATGCCGGCAATGCCGACATCAAGGGTGCCGAACTCGAGGTGCAGTCGAACGTCGGCGGCGGCCTGAGCCTCAACTTCTCGGGCGCCTTCCTCGACGCCTACTACACGTACATCAATCCTGCGGCCAACATCCCGCAGTACTTCCTGCCGGACGGCACTCCGGTTTGCCCCGTCTTCGAGGCGACCATCGGCGGCGTCACCAAGATCATCTGCCCGGTACAGCCGCCCGGCGTCACCGCGGCCAATGCCCAGGCCTATGCGCTGGAGAATGCCAAGCTGCCAAAAACGCCGAAGTGGAAGTTCACTTTTGACCCGGTGTACGACCTGCATCTGCCGAACCAGGGTACCCTGCGCTTCATTCCGACCTACACGTACACTTCGGGAATGTTCAACGACGCGCTGAACACGCCGCAGCTGTACCGCCCGGCGACCCACATGGTGGATGCCTCGCTCCACTACATTTCGCCCGCCGGTATGTATGATCTGGCTTTCGGCGGCACGAACCTGGCCAACGATCGCTTCATCACGGCCGGATCGCCCAATAACGGCGCGGGCGAGGTGGGCGGCTATTACAACGATCCGCGCGAGTGGTACATCACGCTGCGCATCAAGCTGTAAAAACGCGCTGCCATCGTCAGAACGATGGCGCCAAGGATGCCGGCGCGGAGGTGACCGAGACTCTGCTCCGAGAACGGTGTGCGGTTCTTACCCTTGGGCTTGGGTTGCAGCTACGTGCGCGCTTACAGCGCGCCAGTAAACCCTAGGGGCAACCGATAACAGCATGATTTTATTTGGTGGAAAGGGAGGGACTCGAACCCTCGACCCCGGCATTATGACAGCGAGTTAGATGTTAGGGGGCGCCCGTTGCAGCTTGGCACGACGAAGCAGAACTGAACACAACCATTCCCGCAAGAACTCCCGCAAGGCTGCGAAGCACATTGGGCGCTTGGCAATATGGAGACTCTGATTCTGCTCGCAGGGCAAGCCCGACCGCTACCGACCTCGCCGCC
>JASHQW010000383.1 GCA_030038875.1 Gammaproteobacteria bacterium
GCGCGAACTGCGGCTTGTAGGCGCACACCAGGTCGTGGGTGGCGTCGACGATGGCCTTGTTGAACTGGAAGATCGGCGAGGGCGCGGCGGCGATGCGCCGCGGGAAGCGTTCGATCTCGGGGTCGAGCCCCACGCACAGGAGCGAGTCGTTTGTGTCCCAGGCACGCGCGAGAGCCAGGCCGAAGGCGCTCATGCGACCCGCGGGCCGGCGCGGTCGCGCTTCTTGAGATGCACCAGCAGGATCGACACGGCCGCCGGGGTCACGCCCGGGACGCGGCCTGCCTGGCCGAGCGTCGCGGGACGCGCTTCGGCGAGGCGCTGGCGTACTTCGTGGGAGAGGCCGGCGAGCGAGCGGTAGTCGAGGTCGGGCGGCAGCCGCGTCTCCTCGTTGCGCCGCGCGCGCTCGATCTCCTCCTGCTGCCGCTCGAGGTAGCCCGCGTAGCGGGCCCGCACCTCGACCTGCGTGCGGATCTGGTCCGGAAGGCGCGTATCGATCGGCAGGACGGGCTCCTCCTCGAGGCTCTCCGGGAGCCACTCGGGAGGGCCCGTCACCTCGAGGAGCGCCTGGTAGCTCACCCCGGGGCGCTTGAGCAGCTCGAAGGCGGAAACGTCCTGGGCGAGCGGCGCGCCGAGCACCCGGGCGGCCCACTCCGGCGATAGCTGGCCGGCCTTCACGCGCAGCTCCGAGAGGCGCTCGATCTCGAGCTCGGTGAGGTACTGCTTGATCTCGAAGAGCCGCCAGCGCCCGGCGTCGACGAGCCCGAGCTCGCGACCGATGGGCGTCAAGCGCGCATCGGCGTTGTCCTCGCGCAGGAGCAGCCGATGCTCGGCGCGGCTCGTGAACATGCGGTACGGCTCGCGCGTGCCGCGCGTCACCAGGTCGTCGATGAGCACGCCGAGATAAGCGTCGCTGCGCTTGGGCACCCAGGGAGGCTCGCCCGCGACCGCGCGGGCCGCGTTGATGCCGGCGACCAGACCCTGGGCGGCGGCCTCCTCGTAGCCCGTCGTGCCGTTGATCTGCCCGGCGAAGAAAAGTCCGGCGAGCGCCTTCGTCTCGAGCGAGCTCGAGAGGTCCCGCGGATCGAAGTAGTCGTACTCGATCGCATAGCCGGGGCGCGTGAGATGTGCCTTCTCGAAGCCGCGGATCGTGCGCACGAACTCGACCTGCACGTCGAACGGCAGGCTGGTCGAGATCCCGTTCGGATAGATCTCGTGGGTGTTGAGCCCTTCGGGCTCGACGAAGATCTGGTGCGAGGACTTCTGCGCAAAGCGCACGACCTTGTCCTCGACCGACGGGCAGTAACGGGGGCCGACGCCCTCGATGACCCCGGTGAACATCGGCGAGCGGTCGGTCGCGCCGCGGATGATCTCGTGCGTCCGCTCATTTGTCTGCGTAATGAAACAATCAATCTGCTTTGGATGCTCTTCAGCGCGCCCAAGGAACGAAAAGGTCGGGGTAGGTACGTCCCCGGGCTGCCGGGTCATCACTGACCAGTCGAGCGTGCGGCCATCGACCCTGGGCGGCGTCCCGGTCTTCAGCCGCCCGACCCGCAGGTCGAGCTCGCGGAGCCGCGTGGCGAGGCGCATCGATGCGGGATCGCCGGCGCGTCCGCCCGCGTAGTTGTCGAGCCCGACGTGGATGCGGCCGCCGAGGAAGGTGCCCACGGTGAGCACGACCGCGCGTGCGCGGATCTCGATGCCCGTGACCGTAACGACGCCGCAAACCCTTCCTCCCTCGACCAGGAGGTCGGCCGCCTCCTGCTGAAAGAGCGCGAGCTTCGGCTGGCTCTCGAGGAGGGAGCGGATCGCCGCCCGATAGAGCTGGCGGTCGGCCTGCGCGCGCGTGGCGCGCACGGCGGGTCCCTTGCTCGCGTTCAGGGTGCGGAACTGGATGCCGGCGCGGTCGGCGGCGCATCCCATGGCGCCCCCCAGGGCGTCGATCTCGCGGACCAGGTGCCCCTTGCCAATCCCGCCGATGGCCGGGTTGCAGCTCATGGACCCGAGCGTCTCGATGCTCTGCGTGAGGAGGAGCGTGCTCGCGCCCATGCGTGCCGCGGCGAGTGCGGCCTCGGTGCCGGCATGTCCGCCGCCGACGACGATGACGTCGCAGTCGAGGTGCTTCGGGCGCGTCATGGCGAATCGCTTCGGGTGCTTCCCCGCCGTTCCGGAGAGGGTCGCGTATTGTAGGTCGACCCGACGCGCCGGCAAGGGTTTCCGGCGTCGGCCGGGGTCAGCGCTCGGGTGGGCGGGAAGCGGACGTCGTCTGCGGGTCGGCGCGCGCCGCGAGCAGGGGCTGCGTGATGAGGGAGCGCAGCGCGCCCGAGTGAGTCGCGGCGAAGGCGCGCGCCTCGACCTCGAAGCGATTGTTCCAGTAGCCGCGCCTCAGGCACTCGAGGAGGTAGCGCGGCATCGTGAGCGTGCCGCGCTGCCACTGTCCGATGACGTGCCAGTACTCGTGCAGCACGAGGCGCGGATCGGCGAAGAAGCCCGCCGCCCCGCCGCGGAGATAAATGCGCCCGCGCCGGGTGGTGGCGAGCGCGCGCCCGTGAAGCCGTGCGAGCCAGGAGTATTCGATCACCCGCACGTGAGCCACGCTCTCGCCGAAGAGGTGCTCGAGGGCGGCGCGGATTTCGCCCGGTACCACGGCCTCGCGCGGCCTTCTCATGGGATGCCGATGCTGCGGGCTTGACGCCGCCCCACCCGGTGCACGCGTGTCAGGTGCGCGTGTGCACCCAGCCCATGCCCGGGCGGAAGCGCAGCGTGCGCACCGGCCCCGCCGCGACGTCCTCGGGCAGCATCTGCACGCCGGCGTCGGTCAGGTAGTGGCGCACGACGTTCATGACGGTCTCGCACACGGGCCGCGCGTGCGCGCCCTCGGCCAGATGCGCCACGATGCGCGCCTGCAGGTGCCGCGCGCTGGGGGCCGCCTCGCGCAGTGCCTCGAGGCAGCGGTCGAGGAGCAGCAGCTCCGTCGCGAGCGTCGTATCGGTCACGTCGACGGGCTTGGATGTCTTGACGATGCAGCGAAGGTGCAGCATGGCGCCGGCCTCCTCCGCGGCGTCGTACATGCACACCGCGACGGCCGAGCGCAGCTCCGTCGTGAGGATCGCGTCTTCCGCCGTGACCTCGAAGCGGTCCGGTGCGACGTGGATTTCTCTGCGGCTCTCTTCGCGCCTTTCCATATGCTGTTGTATACCGCCCGCGGCCCGGCGGCGCGCGCCTCCCTTGGCCAAAGTATGAACTGTCGCACGGCGCGCGCGTAGAATATGCGAATGCGTTCCGCACCGCCGCGTGTCATGCAACTGTCGTGTGCGGTGTTGCTTATCGCGGGTTCTCTGGCCGTGGCGCCCGTGTGGGCGCAGGCCGCCGCGGTTGCGCCGGCGACGCTGTCGTCGATCCGCGTCAGCGGGGAGGCGCGCGTCAGCGCCAGGCCCGACCGCGTGCAGATCGACCTCGGGGTGCAGACCCAGGCGCAGCTGTCGCAGGATGCAGCCAGCGCCAACGCCCGGCAGCTCGATGCGGTACTCGCCGCGGTGCGCAAGGCCGCCGGTCCCGGTGCGCAGGTCAAGACGATCAGCTACTCGTTGAGCCCGAACTACCAGTACCACTCGAGCGGCGGTGAGCCGACCATCACCGGCTATACCGCGCTCAATGTCGTCGAGGTGACGCTCGACGATCTCGCGCGCATCGGCGACGTCATCGACGCCGCGACCCGCGCGGGCGCCAACCGGGTGCAGGGCATCCAGTGGACGTTGCGCGACCAGGACGCGGTGCGCGCCGAGGCGCTGCGCGAGGCGGCTACCCGGGCCCGCACCGAGGCGGAGGTGCTCGCCGGGGCGCTGAATCTGAGGATCCTCCGCGTGCTGACCGTGGAGGAGTCGAGCCCGCAGATCGTCCCGGTGCGGCCCCGCTTGGGCGTGGCGCGCGCCTCGGCGAGCGCCGCCGAGGTGCCGACGCCGGTCGAGGCGGGGACGCTCGATGTGAGCGCCAATGTCACACTGACGGTGGAAGTCGGCCCGGCCGCGCACTAGGCGCGCCACTCAAAACCGCGCTGGCACGCCAGCTTCGGGGGTAAGGACATGACCACGGTGCGTACGCTGCTCGAACGCAAGGGTCGGGCGATCTTCTCGGTGGAGCCGCAGGCTGCCGTCCTCGATGCGATCCGCCTCATGGCCGAGCACCACGTGGGGGCGCTCATCGTCATGCGCGGAGCGGCGCTCGAGGGGATCGTGTCCGAGCGCGACTACGCCCGCAAGGTGATCCTGCGCGGCCGCTCCTCGGCCGATACTCCGGTGCGCGACATCATGAGCTCGCCGGTTCTCACCGTCTCGCTCGAGACCTCGGTCGAGCAGTGCATGCAGCTCATGACCGACCGCCATGTGCGCCACCTGCCGGTGATCGAGGGCGGGCGCGTGGTCGGCATGGTCTCGATCGGCGACCTCGTGAAGGCGGTCATCGCCGAGCAACGGCAGCAGATCGAGCAGCTGGAAAGCTACATTCACAGCTGACTTGGCGCGGAAGCACAGCGCGCCCGGGCCGGCGCTCAGCGCGGCCGTTCGATCAGGGCGATATGCGAGTCCTCCTCGGTCCGATCGAAGACGATGCGCGTGCCGTCGGGCGAGACGTCGAAATCGCGGATCACGAACTCGGGCGGCAGATCGGTGAGCTGCCGCTCGGCGCTGCTGCCGAGCTCGACCCGCCAGAAGTTCTTGTGGCCGATCTCGCCGCGCAGCACGACGATCGCCGCGCCGTCGCGCGCAAACACGACGCGGCGCGCGCCGCGCGTGAGCACCAGTGTCTTGATCCCGTAGGGCCTGCCGTCGCGGCCGACCCCCCGCAGCGGGAACGTCGTGCCGAGGTCCGCCCCCGAATAGAGTAGAAACTGGCCATCGGGCGCCCAGGCCGGATCGAGCGAGTACTCCGACACGAGTTTGACGGGTGGACTGCCGCTGAGGAAAAGCATCGTGAGATGTGGCTCGCCGTCCTCGAGCACTGCAGAGACGAGCGACTGTCCGTCAGGCGTCCAGGCCGGGGTGCCGCGCAGCGCGAGCGCATCGCTCACGACCCGCGGATGACTGCCGTCGCTCCCGATCACGGTGAGCCGCGTGCGGGAGCCCTCGCTGACCGTGAACGCGATACGGCGCCCGTCGGGCGCGACCGCCGGCGCGCCGACGATTGTGGCGTGCGCGTCGCTCCACAGCTCCTGGCTGGATCCGCTCGCGAGCTTCCACAGGCTCCAGCGTCCACCTCTCACCGACACGTACACCAGATAGTCTGGGCCGAATCGCGGCGAGAAGCCGCTGGTCGCCTCCGCTGCGAGCGGCACGGCCGCGGTGCGCACGCCGGGCGCGTCCGCGAGCGGGACGCTCCACAGAGTGTTCGCGGAGTTGGCCACCGTGGCCACGAGCCGCGAGCCGTCGGCGCTCGCGGCCAGCGACGTGTAGCGCTCGAGGCCGAAGCTGATCCGATGCGGCACGCGCTCGCGCAGGTCGATCCCGTACAGCCTCGGCGCCTGGCCGTCCGGGTCGGCGGCGAGATACAGCAGGGTCTGCGGATCGAGCAGCACCGGATGGTTCACGAGCGAGTCATGGAAGGTGATGCGCTCGAGACCCGAGCCGTCCGGGCGGATCCGCCAGATATCCCACACGTCGGGCGGGACCCCGCGCGCGAAATAGATGAAGGCAGCGTCGGGCGACCACACCGGGAAATGGCAGTGCACGCCCGCGGGCGCTGTGTAGATTCGGCGCACCGGGGCCTCGGGTGCGTCGCGCACGAACAGGGGATCGCCGGCGGCCCCCGTGTGGTAGACCATGCGGCGGCCGTCGTTCGACCAGGAGACCTCGGCCGCTTCCCGCATGAAGGGCTGCAGTGGGCCGCCTGCCACTGGCGCAGCCAGGATGTTGATGTCGCCCGAGCGCGAGCCGTCGGAGCGGCGGGCCCAGATCGTCACCTGCGAGCCGTCCGGCGTGAAGCCGATGGCGCGGACCAGCGGATTCACCAGCCCGGGCTCCTGGCCCTGGGTCAGATTGCGATAGCGCCCGCTGCCGACCTCGGTGAGCCACGCGTCGGTGTGTCCGCCGCGGTCGGCGAGAAAGGCGACCCAACGGCCGTCGCGCGAGATGGCCGCGGCCTGCTCCCGTCCCGGCAGGTCCGTGAGGCGGGTGAAGCGGGCGTTGGCGAGCGGATTGCGCCACGGATGGCGCGTGCCGGCGATGAGCCAGAGCGCGGCGCCGGCGGCGATGACCAGCAGCACCAGCAGGGCCGGGGCGAGCCAGGAGCGTACGCCCGCTCCCGCACGCGCCGGGGGCTGCGGAGCCGGTGTGGCCACATCCGCATCGGGCGGCGCAGGGGGGGCAGAGTCGACGGTGCCGACGAAGCGATAGCCGCGCCGGGGCAGCGTCTCGATATAGCGCGGCGACTCGGCCTCGTCGCCGAGCGCGCTGCGCAGCTTGCGAATCGTCGTGTTGAGGCCGGTATCGAAGTCGACGATGCCCTTGGGCCACAGCAGCGTGATCAGCTGCTCGCGGGTCACGACGCTGCCGGCGTGAGTGAGCAGCTCCCTGAGGACCAGCGCCGGCTGCTCCTGCAGCCGCACATGAGTTTCGCCCCGCTGCAGATCCCCCGAATCAGGGTCGAGGACCCAGCCATCGAAGCGCAGTTTGCCGTCGCTCACCCGAAGTCACCGCTCAAGTCAGAGATAAGTCAGCAAGGGTTCATACCGGGTCCATGGAGTCGCGAGCGTCGCAGGCGGAGTCTCGTTCGCGCCCCGAAGCCACATGCCCGCAGCAAGGCCGGCGGTTTCGGACCGATCCACTCAACTTACGGGAGACTGACATGAATCGCTTTACGACACTGACGACGCTCTGCACGCTGGCGCTGGCCCATCAGGCCGCCTTTGCCGGCCCCGACGCACTCTCGGTGAAAGTGAGCTTTGCGGACCTCGACCTGAACCACTCGCAGGGCGTCGCGGTACTCTACGACCGCATTGCCAACGCGGCCAAGGCGGTCTGCGCCCCCCTTGAAGGCCGCGACCTCAAGAGCTCTACCCTGTTCCGGGGCTGCATCCACGAGGCGATCACCGGCGCGGTGTCCAGGGTGGACCAGCCGCGGCTGACGGCGTACTACCGGCAGCGCTCCGGCGCCGGCATGCCGACCGTGCAAATCGCACAGAAGTAGGCCATCCCTTGCCGGTGTGGGATCAGGGCGGCCGCCTGCGGGCCGCCCTGATTCTGAGCGCCGCATGCTGCGCAGCCGCATGGGGAGCGCACCGCCTGGCGGCTCGTTACTTGCGCCAGTAGGCGGGCGTCGCCAGCACGATCACGCTGAAGATCTCGAGCCGCCCGAGCAGCATCGCGGCCGTGCACAGCCAGGTCTGCAGCGCCGTCAGCCCGTGAAAATTGTGCACGGCGCCCGGCGCGCCGAAGCCGTGGGCGGTGTTGGTGATCGAGGCGACGCTCGCGGCGAGCGAGGAGTCGAAGTCGAGCCCGGTGAGCAGCAGCGCGAAGGTGAAGAACACCACGGTCATGAAGTAGAGGAAGATGAAGGCGAGCACCGCGTGGCCCACGGAGTCCGGAATCGGCCGCCCGCCGATGCGCACCGGCGCCACGGCGGAGGGATGCACCAGGAGCTTCAGCTCCCGGCCCGCCTGGCGCGCGAACAGCAGCGTGCGGAACATCTTGATGCCGCCGCCGGTCGAGCCGGTGCTGCAGACGATGCACGACAGGAACAGCATCCAGTAGGGCGCGAAGACCGGCCAGCGCTGGTAGTCCTGGCTGGTGAGGCCGCTGGTGGTCGCCTGCGAGACCACGTTGAAGGCGGAGTGCCGCAGCGCCGTCAGGAAGCCCGGATACACCCCGTGCCACGAAAGCAGCGCCGCGATGCCGACCACGCTCACCGCGAGGATCACGAAGATCGCGCGGCATTCGGGATCGACCCGGTAGGTATCGAGGCTCAGACGCTTGAGCGCGATGAAGTGGCGCGCGAAGTTGAGCGAGGCGACGAGCATGAGCGCGACCAGCGTCAGCTCGATCGCCGGCGAGTCGAAATAGCCGATGCTGCGGTCGTGGGTCGAGAAGCCGCCGAGTCCGACCGCGGAGAAGGCGTGGCAGATCGCATCGAACCAGCTCATGCCGCAGATCCTCAAGGCGACGATGCCGGCGACGGTGATCAGGGCATACACAAGCCACAGCGAGCGCGCCGTCTCGGTGATGCGCGGCGTGAGCCGCTCCTCCTTGGCGGGTCCCGGCGCCTGGCCCTTGTAGAGCTGCATGCCGCCGACGCCGAGCAACGGCAGCACCGCGAGCGCCATGACGATGATCGCGAGTCCGCCGAACCAATGCAGCGAGGCGCGCCAGAAGTTGAGCGAGGGCGCCAGCGCGTCGAGCCCGGTGAGCACGGTCGAGCCGGTGGTGGTGAGGCCCGACATCGCCTCGAAGTAGGCGTCCGTGAAGCTCAGCGAGGGGAGGATGAGGAGCAGCGGCGCCGCCGCCGCGGCCGACAGCATCAGCCAGCCGAGCGTCACGAGCAGGAAGCCATCCCGCGGGCGCAGCTCGCGCTTGAGGCGCGCGGTCGCGGCGGCGAGCGCCAGCCCGCCGCCGGCCGCGAGCGCGGCGGCCAGCAGGAACTTCGGCCATAGCCCGTCCCCCATGGCGAGCGAGCAGGCGACGGGCAGCGCGAAGGTGAGCGCGAAGGCCGCGAGCAGCAGCCCGAGCACGTACGCAACCGCGAGCACGGGGGTGCCTCCGCCTCGGCTTCAGCGCGGCGAGCGCAGGAAGAGCTTCTCGACCGCCTCGAGGTGGCGGCGGTCGGCGAGGAACAGGATCACGTGGTCGTCGGCGCGCACCACCGTGTCGTGATGCGCCATGATGACCGTATCGCCGCGCACCACGGCGCCGATCGAGGCGCCCTCGGGCAGGGGGATCTCGTTCACCATGCGCCCGACGATGCGCGAGCTGCGCTCATCGCCGTGCGCCACGGCCTCGATGGCCTCCGCCGCGCCGCGCCGCAGCGCGTGCACGCGCACCACGTCGCCGCGGCGCACGTGCGCCAGCAGCGAGCCGATGGTGATGGTCTGCGGCGAGACGGCGATGTCGATGCTGCCCGACTCGACCAGGTCGGTGTAGGAGGGCTTGTTGATGAGCGCCATCACCTTGTGGGCGCCGAGCCGCTTGGCGAGCATCGCCGAGAGGATGTTGGCCTCCTCGGAGTTGGTGAGGGATGCGAACACGTCGGCGCTGTCGATGTTCTCCTCGATGAGCAGCTCCTCGTCGGCGGCGTCGCCGTGCAGCACGATCGCCCGGTCGAGGAGCTCGGAGACCTTGCGGGCGCGGCGCGCGTCGCGCTCGATGACCTTCACCTGGTTGGAGTGCTCGAGGGCCTTGGCGAGGCGAAAGCCGATGTTGCCGCCGCCGGCGATCACGACGCGCCGCACCGCCTCGTCGCCGCGGCGCATCTCGCTGGTGACCCGCGCGATATCCTCGCGCGCCGCGAGGAAGAACACCTCGTCGCCCTCGGCGATCACGGTGTCGCCCTCGGGCGGCACGCTGCGGCCCTCGCGGTAGATCGCCACCACGCGCACCCCCATCTTCGGCAGGTGCTCGGGGAGCTCGCGCAGACGGTGCCCGACCAGCAGCCCGTCACGCCGCGCGCGCACTGCAACCAGGCGCACCTTGCCGTCGGCGAAGTCGAGCACCTGGAGCGTCCCGGGATGGTGGATGAGTCGCTCGACGTACTCGGTGACGAGGCGTTCGGGACTGATGAACACATCGACCGAGAGCGCGTCCACGCCGAAGAGCTCGGCGCGGTCGGTGTACTCCGCGGCGCGGATGCGCGCGATCTTGGTCGGGGTGCGAAACAGCACGAAGGCCACCTCGCACGCCATCAGGTTCACCTCGTCGCTCGAGGTGAGCGCCACCATGACGTCGGCCTCGCCGGCGCCGGCCGCCTCGAGCACCGTGGGGTGGGCGGCGTTGCCGACCACGGTGCGCACCTCGAGCCGCTCCTGCAGGTCACGCAGCGCCTCCTCGTTGATGTCGACGACCGTGACCTCGTTCGCCTCCTCGCGCGACAGGTGCGAGGCGGCGGTGCGCCCGACCTGGCCGGCGCCGAGGATCAGGATTTTCATTTGCGCCTCATAGCACTGCTGAGCAGGCGGCAAAAGTCGCGTCTTTTGCCGCCGGCAACGGAGGCACGGTCCGCAAAACGGCCGCAGGCCAGTTTTGCCAATCGATCATAGCGGCTCGAGATTCGCGTACTGCACCATCAGCCACTTGGTGCCCTGCCGCTCGAAGCTCACCTGCACGCGCGCGTGCGCGCCGTTGCCCTCGACGTTGAGGATCACCCCTTCGCCGAACTTGCCGTGGCGCACGCGCCCGCCGAGCCGCATGCCCGGCACCGCCGGCTCCTCGGGGCGGAAGCGCCCCACGGCGAGCGGCCGCGACACCTGCACGCGCGGGCGCACCTCCTCGATGAGCTCCTCGGGGATCTCGCGCACGAAGCGCGACACCTGCCCGTAGCTGTCGATGCCGTGCAGGCGGCGCTGCTCGGCGTAGCTCACGTACAGCGTCCGCATGGCGCGCGTCATGCCGACGTAGCAGAGCCGCCGCTCCTCCTCGAGCCCGTCGAGGTCGATGGTCGAGCGCTGGTGCGGAAACAGCCCCTCCTCCATGCCGGCGAGGAACACCACCGGGAACTCGAGGCCCTTCGCCATGTGCAGCGTCATCATCTGCACGCAGTCTTCCCACTCCCCCGCCTGGCCCTCGCCCGACTCGAGCGCCGCGTGCGCCAGGAACGCCTCGAGCGGCGGCAGCTCGCTCGCCTCGGGCGTGAAGCTGCGCGCCGCGCTCACCAGCTCGTCGAGGTTCTCGACGCGCGCCTCGCCGCGCTCGGCCTTGTCGCGCTGGTAGTGGGCGATGAGCCCCGAGCCCTTGAGCACCGCATCCACCTGGCTCTCGAGCGCGAGTCCCGCGGTCTCGCGCGCC